>JAUWSG010000062.1 GCA_030610155.1 Gammaproteobacteria bacterium | reverse complement strand
TCAATACTGGGTGCGAGCGATGACAAGCCCGAAAATACATTTATCCCGCCACATAACCGGATGACATCACTTATAAGGTGTTGGCCATTGATCGTCATCAAAGGTCGATTCCATATTTGAAAAAACACCTTCAACTTTTTTTTATCGGCATACTTTTCCTTCAACTGTTTATATGTATCAGAAAAGTGATCGCTGGCATCACGGGCTATATTGTCAGTACCCGCTAAACGGCCAAGTTTCTCTATATTAATGGCGATGTCCTCAAACTGCCTTGGCTCCATGACAAACACGGTCAACCCCAGGGATTTTAATTTTCGGATTTTTTCATTTGCGCTACCGCTGCCCCAAGCCACAATCAGGTCAGGCCTGAGTGAAAGTATTAATTCCAGATCATAATTCTGGTGATCACCAATATTCTGTATTTGTTTTGCTGCCGGCGGATAATCACTAAAATCGCCAACACCCACTACAAAATCACCTGCCCCGGCGGCAAACAATAACTCTGTGATATTGGGTGCAAGACTGATTATGCGACGGGCAGGATGATCCAGACTTATTAGCTGACTTGTATCGTCTCTGACATCAATTTCTGCAAAAGAGACAGCGGGAAATATAATTTGAGTAAGGAATAAAATCAGAAAAAGGGAAACAGGGGGAACATCAATGAGTCTGATGCATTTCCACTCTCTGACTAACTGTAACTTTTCTAAGCGCGGATTCCAGTCTTTTCCATTGCCGTTCATTACCAGGGATTCCAAAACGTAAACTTAAAGGTGCATTAAAAAGACGCACCAGTATACCACGCTTGGCAAGCGCGCGGTGAACCGCTTTTGCATTGGGTGTTTTTACCCATTGAAATAAATGTGTTCCACCTGTTGGTGTCAGATCATATTCCATCAACAAAGCTTCCAGTCGAATAGTTGCATCTTCTAATTGCGAAGCTGCCTCAGCCTGCCAGCTAAAATCTGCCAGCGCCTGCCGCGCAATCCAACGAGCCGGGTTAGACACCGACCAGGGCCCCAGATAAGCATTCATCAACTGAAGTAATTCTTTTTCAGCTAAAACAAAACCCATTCTGAGACCTGCCAGGCCAAAAAATTTGCTCAATGAACGTAATACAATCAGACCAGGTCGAGGACAATACCTCGCGAGGCTCAGATGCGGTGTCGCATCAATAAACCCTTCATCAACAATTAGCCATCCGCCACGCGCAACAAGATATCGGTGCCACAACAAAAGCGTTTTAGGATCAAAATAATATCCAGTGGGATTATTTGGATTAACAATAATCAACACATCAATCGATGCCAGCGATTCATCCACTTCATTTGGCGGAATTAACTTCACAGAATCACCCGTCATTTTCCATGAACGCGCATGTTCAGAATACCCTGGCCAGACTACCCCGACACGACTAAAAGAACGCAGTTGAGGTAATGCCTGAATGGCTGCTTGTACCCCGGCCACGGGCAATAATGACTTACACCCGTAATACACACTCGCGACCCTTACCAGGCCATCATTTGGCTCGGGCAAGCGTCGCCAACTACTCGCAGGGAGTTCCGGTACAGGCCAACTGTGTGGGTTTGTACCGGTAGACAGATCCAGCCACTTCGATACAGGTATCTTGAATTGCTGTGCGGCTGAACGAACACGACCACCATGGTCTGATAATTTTCCTTGATTAGACAAAATAGTAACCACCTGTTGTGAATAACAGTACTAGGTATCCATATACAACGCACGGGAATCGCTCACTTGCTTACTTACCGGATTTGCGCCTGGCCAGCTTTATTCTTGATCCCTGATATAGATCGCTTATTATTTGTACCATCATACACTGCATTTCTGACTATTTTAATAGTTGAATTAAATATCCCTCTTTTTGTATATATATCAATTAGTTACTATTTTCTTTAAGGGCCAGATATCTGACACTAATTAAGATACATAGATTGTGGTACCTGATGATGATATTTTTTATACCCTGTTTCTATTAATAAAAAGGCTGTAGAAACTTAATCGTATAAAGCATTAAAATGCAATACTTCAGAGTGCGGGTTCAGATTGATAATTTACTCCTGCAATCAAAATTTAAATCAATGCTTGTATCAGCATATTTTTTCAGAGGTGATAAATGGAAAATGGTAATAAAGTAGTCGTCACAGATATTCAGATGTCATTTTTATCGATGGTCATATTTATGGTGAAGTGGGCCATTGCCGCCATACCCGCCTTGCTCATACTCGCCATCCTGGGTTCGTTATTTTCTGCTCTCTTAGGTGGACTGTTTGTGGGTGGCCAGCAAGGTATACCTTTATAATGTGATGCGTCTGATTAACAAATAAGACCGAAACAAATTTAGAGAAAACACTTTGTTATTAAATTCCCTATTAATTTAATTAATCATATATAGAATGATTCAATGATTTTCACCCCCTTTTGATGTTGACTTTTTAATCAATAATATTAAGGTTGATGAAGGGGCAAGTAAAATAGTCAACTTATGTTAGGTCAAGGTACGTCATGACCATTTCAGTCTATCAATTCGTCGGGCATAGATGATGTTGTAGCGCGAATGGTCTCTCTACGTACAGCTAACACATAATATTCCACCCCACGACGTCCTTTTGTACACGCGGCCTGCCGGACTCAGGTATAACAATATAATAATGACTGTTGCGATTTGCGCGCGACGATTTTCGCGCGACACAATTTCTTCACGCGACATAGTGCACTGAATCCAGCAGTGTCTTACTCGACGGGACTTTCCTTTTAAGCTCATATTGGAAAGGAGGGAATATGACGTATTTATTTGAATATTTCGACCTGAATAAACGGGCAAATGATGTACGGGCTAAAGATGAGGGTGTCGATATCATTGATAAACTTATCTCTAACAACAAGTCAGAGATAAAACTGAAGATACCAGACCCTTTGGCAAGACAGGAGACTGATAATCTGTCATACACACAAACTGCCCCTGCTATATCCCCTGCTTCCTCTCTTACTGCAAACCAGGAAGAAGAAGATCCCCTGTACAATGATATGGCAACGTACTGGGAAGACAATGACCGTAGAAACTATGATGATCGCAGAAACCAGGAACGTCGATCATTATCGTTAATAGAAAAATTTCAATCAATCACATCGACATTTCCCATCCCGTGGTGGCAACAAGTTACACTTTATTCAGGTATTATTATCGGCGCCATGCTCAGTTCCACCGTCATTGAACATCAAACAGGAACTGATTACCTGTTCGAAATATCGTTACCTTTTGTCCTCCTCTCATCCATGATGGCCATCATCATCAGCCCGGTCGCATTTGAAAAACTGTCTATGAGGTTCACAGGCTCTTTTTTTGCCCGGTTCTTCCTGTTCATTCAAAATGGTGCCTTCTGGTATGTCCTGGTGTCCGCATTTTATTTCACGCTGGCCCAGCTAATCAAAATAGCTATTCAATAAATTCCACTCCTGTAAAACAATCTTTCAAGCAATATCAAGCTAACAAGCCCATCAGACCTCATCGATAATCACCCCGCGACAGACAATTTTCCCGGCAAAAACGGGTTAAACATCAACCTGGACTGGCCGATATAACTTCTTGAGTTAAAAGAAAAAGTGAAAATTGCCGCAATCGCATTCTACTCAATAAAAGCACCGCAAAATGGACAAAAATAAAACAAAAATCAAGCAATTTGACGGGTCCCTGTTCCCTTCAGCGGATGTGTTAAACCGACTGGCTATTAGCGAAAACGGTTTCATCTTTGACCCGGCAAGTGGCAACAGTTTTACCGTCAATCAAACAGGTTTGTTAATAATCGATTTGTTAAAAAAAGAACCTGACCACAAAAAGGCCCTGGCATCAATCCAGCACCAATTTAACGTGTCATCAACAACATTAGAAAGAGATGTCCTCGAATTTGCCAGGACCTTGCGGGAATGGTTAGGCATACCATGACGGATAAAAAAATTACCGTCGCCATCACCGGCATGAATGCCCGACCGGACAATCCCGGGCCAGGACTGGCGGTAGCCCGTTGTCTACGTGAATCTACAAAATTTACAGGCCGTATCATCGGTCTGGGATATGATGCGCTTGATCCTGGTTTGTATTTAAAAGACTATTGTGATTCGACCTACTTGTTGCCATATCCTTCCACCGGCGATGACGCACTCATTTCACGATTACGCGAGATACAGGAATTTGAAAAAATTGATGTACTGATCCCCTGCCTTGACGCTGAACTTCCCGGCATGGTCAGACTGGTACCATTATTAAATGAGATGGGAATAAAAACATTTATCCCAACAGCGGAACAACTTCAACTAAGAAATAAACACCGATTGACTGAAATTGCCAGCATTGCCGACATCAATAGTCCTGAAACAACCAGCATTACCAATTCCAGATTTTTCCTCGATTGTCAGTCAAAAGGCTGGTCTTACCCATTGGTCGTTAAAGGACTGTTTTACGATGCCAAAGTTGTTAACAGTCCGGAAGAAGGCATCGAAGCCTTTAAAAATATTGCATCTGAATGGGGCTTCCCTGTCCTGGTTCAACGCCTGATTAAAGGGCAGGAATACAACCTGGCCGCCGTTGGTGACGGGAAAGGTAATATGCTCGGTGCTGTCATGATGAAAAAAATGGCCATCACCGACAAAGGCAAAGCATGGGCAGGTGTAAGCATCTTCGACCAGAAGCTTCATGATGCAAGCGCTGCAATTATTAAATCACTCAGATGGCAGGGCCCACTGGAAGTGGAAATCATGCGTGACCAACAGGGACAATACCATCTTATTGAAATTAACCCCCGTTTTCCGGCATGGATTTATCTATCTGTTGGTGTACAGACCCCAGTTGTACATTCTTTGGTTGACCTGGCACTTGGCAAGACCCCGGATAATCTGGCAAACCCGGCAACCGGAATTCTGTTTATACGCCATGCTGTCGAACACACTATACCTATTTCTGATTTCGAAGCCATCGTGACCAATGGCAAGCACTGTTTAAATAAACAAGTCGAATGATATACCACATAAGATCAAACAGGACATGAGCGAGAAAAACACGACAAAAAAAGCCTGGGTCAAACCGGAAATAACACCTCTGCGTAACGGCCTTGCCAACAAATTTGGTTCCGTACGCAATGTCAATTGGTGTGATTCTATTGACGATGTTCCATTTGACAAGCTGATCAGATCCTATGGTTCACCTTTGTTTGTTGCTTCAGAACAAAAACTCCGAAGTAATATCAAACGCATAAAAAATGCATTCAGTTCCCGATACCCCAGAATACAAATGGCCTGGTCATATAAAACAAATTATCTCGGTGCAATATGCAACGTTTTACACCAGGAAGATGCCTGGGCGGAAGTTGTTTCCAGATTTGAATACGAGAAAGCACGCAAGCTTGGTGTACCAGGCCAATGTATTTTTTTTAACGGCCCCAATAAATCACGTGAAATCCTGGAACGCGCCATTGATGAAAATGCCAGGATTCATATAGATCATCTTGATGAACTGTATCTCATCGAAGATATCGCGGCATCCAGAAATAAAGAAGTCAATATTGGCATCAGACTCAATTTTGACACCGGCTACACTGAGCCGTGGAGTCGCTTTGGATTCAATATTGAATCAGGACAGGCAATGGATGCTGTCTGGCGCATATCATCGAGCACACATTTGAAACTGGTCGGACTTCACAGTCATATCGGCACCTTTGTACTTGAACCACGCGCATATTCAAGCCAGGTAAGCATTATGTGCGCCTTCCTCAGAGAAGTTGAGGGAAAAACCAGCTTTAAAATCGATTACATTGATATAGGTGGCGGTTTTGCCTCGTTTAATGCCTTACAAGGCATCTACCTGCCACCCGAACAAGTGGTACCCAGCATCGAACAATATGCTGAAGCAATTTGTGAAACACTACTTGAAGAGACGCATGATCATTTATCGCAAGGTAGAAATCGACCGCTACTCGTTCTGGAATCAGGTCGCGCGATTGTTGATGATGCAGAAGTACTGGTCACAACGGTCGTTGCTAACAAACGTTTACCGGATGGTCGCCGTGCTGTGGTGCTGGATGCAGGTGTCAACCTGCTGTTCACTGCTTATTGGTACAACCATGTTGTACGGCCAACCAAACCACTGGATGGCAAACCTGAGGAAACCGTCCTCTATGGCCCTCTGTGTATGAATATAGACGTAATGCGTAACAGCGTCATACTTCCACCCCTCAGTGTCGGAGACCAACTGGTCTTTAGTTCGGTTGGCGCATATAACAATACTCAATGGCAACAATTTATTGAATACAGACCTAACGTTGTCATGGTGCACAATAACGGTGGCGTATCTGTCATCCGCACGGCTGAAAATCTTGAAACCATGACAGCGCATGAAAAGTTACCGGAACATTTATCCAGACCATTTCCAGATGACCAGCCTGAAAAATGATGAACTACAAGCAATTAACAAATATCCTTAATACCTACTCCGCAGTCATGTTTATTAAACATCCTGCTGCAGGATTAATGATATTAATCACGACCCTCTGGTATCCAAATATCGGCTTATCAGGCCTGTTATCCACACTCGCTGGCCTGGCAACTTTATGGGCATTTCAATTACCAAAAAATGAAAATAGCATTTACACATTAAACAGTTTGTTAGTCGGATTATCGCTGGGAGCGTTCTTCGAACTTAATGCCTATCTCGCCCTGTTAATTATATTAAGTGCGATTATGGTGATCTTTCTGAGCGTGACTCTGGCTGACGGTTTATGGCGCATGGATCGAATTCCGTTATTAAGCTTACCGTTTGTCATTATTGCCATACTTGCATCACTCATTGCCCATAACACCGGAAAATTAACTAATTATCTATCAATAAGTTCGAACCCGGAACCCTGGTTTGGAACATGGGCCGATACATTTTTTAACTCCCTTGGTGCTACTTTCTTCACACCCCACCCTCTGGTCGGCGGTATTATCTTCCTGTGCATGCTTGCATATTCCCGTTATCTGGCATTTCTTGCATGTTGCGGATTTATCGTCGGACTTTGTGTCTTCAATGTACTGGTCGACAACCCTCAGCCATATATGATCGCATGGAGCGGCTTTAACTTTGTTCTCACTGCCATTGCCCTGGGTGGCATTTACACCGTTCCGGGAGTCGCTTCCTTCTTCTTTGCCATGCTAGGTGCAGGCCTGGCGGCATTATTAAGCGCATCAATTCAGAATATATTGTTAGTCTACGGGCTTCCGGTCATGGCATTACCTTTTGTGCTTGTGACTCTGACATTATTGATCGCCATGAAAAAACGGACAAAATGGAGCAGCTTGATACTGGCATCTGAACCAGGCCCGCCTGAACTTAATTATGAGCGCTCACGGCTGGCAAATTTCCGTCAGGGTGGATTTGACAGTGTTCCATTACTTGCGCCCTTCTATGGAAAATGGAACATTTACCAGGGATTTAATGGTCATCACACACACCAGCCGCCCTGGCAACATGCACTGGATTTTTTCATCCAGGAAGATGAAAAAAGTTTTACCTTAGATGGCAATAAACTGGAAGATTATTATTGTTATGGTGTTCCGGTTCAGTCCCCTGTCTACGGCCTTGTTGTGCGCACAGTCGACAACATTGCAGACAACCCTCCAGGTGAAATTGACACAAAAAATAATTGGGGAAATTTTATTCTTATCCGCCTGGAAACCGGCCTTCATGTTCTCCTCGCACATTTAAGTCAAAATAGTATTAAAGTAAAAGAAGGTGATTGGATCAAGCCAGGCACGACCATTGCCAATTGCGGCAGTTCGGGTCGCTCCCCTCAACCACATTTACATTTGCAAGTACAACAAGATGCAACGCTGGGGAGCCCCACTGTCGCATTTCATTTATGCAGCGTCATAACCAGCAAAAGCACCACAGATGCCGAATATAAAGTCGTCTCGCGGCCGGAAGAACACGATACAGTTGAACCGGCTGAAATCAATGAGAGAATGTCAACCCGCTTACATTTTCCCGTCGGCAGAACACTTCATTATGCAATTGAAGGCACAGACATATCAGATAAAACCAGATGTAAACTGCGGGTAGAAGTGACACTTGCTGGACAATTCCGGATTGTCTCAGATAGTGGCGCCAGTGTTGCATTGACCGAAGCTAATGGTGTGCTCGCATTTTACGACCGCACCGGGCCAGCTGACATCCTGATGGATATGTGGGCACTGGGTCTCGGGCTGACACCATTGACTGAACGCGCAACTCATTGGAACGACTCTCCACCTGCGACATTGTTGCCCCTCACTTACATACAAAGAGTCTATTTGTCCTTGCTACACCCACTGGGTAGCGGATTGAACAGTCGATACCAAAGACAATGGAATAAAGAATCGAAGACATGGGTACAGCATGGAAAGCATGAACTAAAGGTAGCTGCAACCCGATTATCAGCAAGTACTACCGCCATACTTGATCCTGAAGTTGGCTGTACACAGCTTACTCTGTCAAGCGCTAACAAAAAATGGCACGCGCACCTCATCGAAACAGGCCTGGCAGAAGATGAAGGTATACCTGGGTGGCGCTCACTGTCCTCTGGCAATTCGCCCTCTGAATTACAAAATGATGAAATGTTACAACATCAGGAACCATCATGATCAGATATTTATCTCAATTTACCCTGCTTATTATTCTCCTTCTATTATCTCAATCAGGTATCGCAAGCGATGACACATGGTATTTCAAAGCCAAAGCATATGCACAACAAACAAACTATCAGGACTCTACCATCAGGGAGTCCCTGGACAGCGCAGGACTTGTTTTTTCTATCGACTACCTGGACAAAAGTGAACTCAAGTTAGGAATATTTCAACAGGATATAAAATTTCTTCCCACTTCCAGTATTACGGACGTTGAAGAAACCGGTGTGCTATTAGCTTACCAGCACCACTTTTTTTCCGATGCCGGGCGCTTTACGCTGCGACTTGACGCTTATCATATTGAGAATGAAAGTAACTTCATTGACATGATAGATATCGCAAACCCGATTATTGCGTATATCAATAATACCAAGACTTTTTATGCCGACCTGGGTTATTCAGTATCACTTTATCGTGCCGATAACCCTATAGTTGAGGACCTGGATATCACCCAAATTACACCAACATTGGGCTTTGGTCTGAATGACAATTTCGACTGGCTGCAGTTAAGAGGATATTTTATTAGTCCCTCTCTAAGTAGCCGGTTACCTGACGATGAAGATAAATCTGCAGTTGAGATTAAGTGGATACACTGGTTCAACACGAACATTCTGAGTATAGATAAAATTGTTATCAATTTACTTGGTGGTGAGCGGCTTTTTGCGGTCGATAGTGATACCAACACGGTTTATAACCTGGCCGACATACAGACAAAATCTGCGGCATTATCAATCGATTGGAAGCTCGGTAAATCAACCCACCTGGTTGTTTCAGGTGGATCAACAGATTACGAAAGTTTGCTTTCTGATGAAATTTACTCAAGTAAATATGTATATCTGAATATATCCACACAGTGGTAGATGAAATGAAATTAATCAAATTCTGGTCCATACTGGCAGTTATTTCCCTGTTATACACAGGGTCCTCGCACGCCAGCGTCTCTGAACTATGGTCAGAAAGCTACCGCTATGAAGCAATGGGGGAATACGCGACGGCGGCGCAATCAATCGAACCCCTTATTCGTCATAACCCCAGACATGAGTTTGCAGTGATTCGTCATGGCTGGCTCAATTACTTGCAGGGCAAGCACAATGAGTCCATCGATGACTATAAAAAAGCAATTGAAATAAACCCGAATTCTCTTGATTCACTGCTGGGCATGACTTTACCCTTACTCGCACAAAAACGCTGGCGGGAAGCAGCCAATTACGCGACTAAAGTACTTGCGACAGCATCCTGGAACTATTTTGCACATATCAGACTCATGACTTGCGAAGAAGGCCAGGGACAATGGAAAACACTGGAATTACATGCTGATTCCGTTGCCAGCCGTTACCCTGCCGATGCAACCGTATTGGTTTATCTGGCCCGCGCCAGATCCCACCTGGGGAAAACCTCATCCGCACGTACAACATATAAAAAAGTCCTGGCACGCGTACCGGGTCATATTGAAGCCACACAATACCTGAACAATCTGGGCCGTTAAACTGGGTCATTAAACAATGAAGCATATATTTCTTTTTTTTCAATAAGTTACGCAATATACACCCTGTCTCTGCCCTTGTTTTCAAAAACAAGACTGTCAGCTTATTCACACTCCAGCCAAATAACGAGCCACTAAGTTTCTGCCCGCGATTGCCGATAACTATTGCTGATAATTCAAATATTTAGGAAGTTTTCCACTGAAACAAAAAGAGTAACAAGTTCAGGTTTTTTACCGTTGGCTAAACTATCAATACGCGCGAAAAAATATCAATAAACATGAAATTAAAATTTAACAGTTTAAGAGCACGTATTTTATTAATTTTTGTTGTTCTCACTATCACTTTATTCTCATCTGTTCGTTTCACACAACAATATGTAAATGATGTGACACAATCCAGCCTGGAAGTCATTTCTGAAGAACAACAACTTGCCCAAACATTAAAAATCGCGAAAACAGGATTACGTAGTGCTGAGCGTATTATTTATCAGTATTCTTTGTCTCCCGATAATACAAAGATAAAAAAGATCAATAATATTGTTAAAAACGCCCATTTCCATATCGATACTTTATTAAATAATCCGACGACACAAAACAATGGTTTATTTCGCCAACCTGTTTTATCCCTGAAGCAGAAATTAAACAGCTTATCAACACAACTGTCTTTAATTAACGATTCAGCGGATATAAAATCGAAGCAGACCATAGTAAAGAATACCATTCACCCGGTTCTCACCCAGGTATGGCAAACCATTGAACAAATTGACGCCCGCCTTGATAACATCATGACTGAGAACGTGCTTGCTTCAGTTGAAGCGACAGATACACTTTACAATTTTATCTGGTTATATACCTCCTTTACTCTTTTAATACTTATTGTTGGATATTTTGTCTTTGAATTCGCAGTCAGACGGCCACTGATGTTATTTTCAAATGCCATGGAAGCGTATGGCTCTGATGCATCCAGCATACCCAACCTGAAATTTAAGACCGAAGAAACTTCATCGCTTCTCAAATCCTTCAACAACATGAAAACCCAGGTGGATTCCAGACAGCGCTATCTCGAATCTATCCTGGACAATGCAGGCGAAGGTATTATTACTGTTAACAACAACAAGACCATAGAAACTTTTAACAGTGCAGCAAAAAAACTTTTTGGTTACACATCTGAAGAAGTGATTGGCAAAGAAATATTTATGCTTTTTCCTGAGTCAGATAATGAAAAAAATAAAGATTATTACCAAAACCTGTTTGAATCAGGTATGGACCAGCCACTACCGGAAATCAATGCCACAATCGATGCCCGACGAAAAAATGCCAGAATATTTCCACTTTCCATAAAAACAACAAACCTGGAACTGGAAGGCAAACATATCAGCATTGCGATCGTGGATGATGTAAGTGAACGTGAATCCATGATGAAAAACCTGAGAAAAATGGCGGAACACGACGCACTTACCGGGCTATTCAACAGACAATACTTCATGGAAGAACTGGAAAGAAATGTCGCTAAAATCAGCCGCAGTGCAATAATTAACTGCGCATTACTCTATATCGATCTGGATAATTTCAAGTTTGTTAACGATACTCTCGGACATCTGGCCGGTGATCGTGTACTGGTAGAAGTAAGCGCCATGATTAATCAGCACATGTCGAAAAACGACATTATCGCCCGTATTGGTGGTGATGAATTTGGCATTCTACTCAATGATGTCAACAGTCGACAAGCCCTGAAAACTGCTGAGCATTACCGCAAACAATTCACCTCTTACATTTTCAAGTATGGCGGCAAAGAAATCGACATTGGCTGTTCTATTGGTATTGCACTGTTTGACAATGAGATTGTCAGCAAAGAGGATATTCTGGCCCGCGCTGATATTGCCTGTCATATCGCTAAAAATGCCGGGAAAAACCGCGTCCATATATACACATCCGAGGATCAATCAAACCGCATTAGCATGTATGCAGATATTGGATGGGCAAGACAAATTAAAGAAGCAATGGAACAGGACAAATTCATCCTTGCACAACAACCTATTGTTGACACCAATACCGGTGATTTATTAAGCTACGAAATCCTGTTAAGAATGAGAGACAACAACAGTGATATCATTTTACCTAACGGTTTTCTCCCTTCGGCACAACGAATTGGTCTTATGGTAGATATCGACAAATGGATACTTTCCAAATCAATCGCAACACTTAAAAAAGTCCGCGAAAATAACTCTGAAGTCCGTTTTTCAATAAATCTTTCCGCAAAAGCAATGTGCGATCCCGAAATTTTAATGATAATAACGGATGCACTTATTACAAATCAGATAGACCCAAGCTCGATAACATTTGAAATCACTGAAGACACTGCCATAGCCAATATGGATATGGCAGTTAAATTTCTTCACCAACTTAAAGAATTGGGATGCAAAACAGCACTGGATGATTTTGGAACGGGCTACTCATCTTTCGCATATTTAAAAGACCTCCCTGTAGACTACGTAAAAATTGATGGCTCTTTTGTACAAAATATTGACACAGACCAACTTAATCTCGCAATGGTCAAATCTATGAATGAAGTTGCCCATGCTACCGGCAAAAAAACGGTCGCAGAGTTTGTCAAAAACCAGGATATTCTGGATGCAATCAAAACTATCGGAATAGACTATGCGCAAGGTTATCATATTGGTAAACCTGAATTGATCTCTTGAACTGAACAGCCTGGTTTACCGCTTTACCATCAAACAATGACCTGATGGTATGCTATTAATACATTAAAATCCCGAGATGGTATACTGGACATATGCTCGAATGTTTCGTGCAATTAAGTGTAAACTGGATATATCATTTAAATGTATAATATTGTTGTCGCACTTTCGCTGTTATTAGCAATCTGGTATTGGTGGGATACGGTCGGAGCCAAAGAAGTTGCCCGCCGGGCAGGCTTAAAGGCCTGCAATAATGCCGACGTACAATTTCTGGATGACACTGTAGCCAAACAAAAAATTTGGCTTAAGCGTAATGAGCGGGGTCATTTAACGCTATGCAGATATTACACATTTGAGTTCACCCATTTAGGTGATCAGCGCTACCAGGGCCATATTAAACTACAAGGAAAGAAAGTTAATGATATTCAGATGGATGTCTATAATATTTAAACGTCTCACCCGGTTAGAAATATTCTCCAGACTGAAAAATAACATCTGGCTAAAAGAAAACCACAAAAAAATACTTAGCACTTCGGGCGCTGTATTTCTTATATTTATAATTTCCTTTTCTATCTATACCGTCATCAGAAAGAACCAGCAATCACAAATACAAATTTCGGCCGCTCCATTAATAGAAAAAGCCGTGGACACAATATCAGACAAATGGAACTATCTGGACACACAGTCTTTATTGTCAAATATTCTTATACGAAAAGTTGGCCATAATATCCATATACTGGAAAATTTTTCCCGACTGGGAAAGTTAATTTCTCAAGACAAACCGCTTCGACTGGAAACTGACCCGGCTCCCTATACTGCCACTACCTCGATAATAATCAGTTACAAAGTATTGGCAACCTTTGAGAACGGCCAGGCAGTATTTCTATTCAACCTGGCTGACCAGGATGGCATCGCGGCGATTAATTATCTCAATATTGACGCGGTTTATAATATCAACACCCGACTACCCCTTTCCATGGAACAGCTACTGTAATGCC
>JAUWSG010000221.1 GCA_030610155.1 Gammaproteobacteria bacterium | reverse complement strand
GGGCTGTATATGTCAGCTATGTTGATGATATGGGCAGGGACTCAGGGGTTAATTAAACACCTTATTGCCGTACCGGTTGTAACGTTCCACTTTCTGAATATAACGTCTTATCAGGGAGGTCGTTATATTGCCAGGTTGTATGTATTCACATCCGATGTATTTGGTTTGTTGTTTTGGATCTTGATCTGAGTATACAACGCGGTGAACTTTCAGGTCTGATTCAAAAAAACCAAGGTTGGGTAAATTGATTCGACATGATTTGATAACAGTATCGGGCTTTATAGATAATGTATTGTGACGATCAACCAGGTTCAGGCCGCCTTCACTAATGTCTGCGATATCAACATTAATATTGCCAATCTCAACATTGATCTGGCGCTTCAGAGTATGTTCCAGTGGTGGAACAGCACGATAAAATTCGCGGCGTTGTAGTTTTAAAATATAATCAGGAAAGCCTATTTTGAAGGCAAATTGATCTTTATATAGTGTTTTTCCTATCACGTTGACAGGGAACAGAAATTTTATTCCGTTCAATTGGGTTGTGATGGTCAGGGTTTTATTGGAAAGAATATTGTTGCGTTTTTTCTGATCTTTCACGTCGTCAATGTACAGGCAAGTATTTTTTTCATCAATGCCTAATAAGGCAGTGATCAGAAAGTTATTTGTATTTTTCAGAAAGACAGTAATCAGCTCGGGTCGTGTAACCAGGTTTTTTAAGATTTGTGTAATTTCAGCTTCGGAAGTGACCAGGTAGCGTTTATTTGGCCTGGTATTGCCCGTGCTTGTTGTATAAAACTGAGAAAGATGTTGATTGGTATTCATGCTTCAATCCCTATGATGTAGACCAGGTCCAGAACCGGCGACAGCATGCCGGGCCATTCAATTCCGGGGAGATTAAAAGATGCATATCTGTTTTAAACCAGCAGTCCTTCGGGCTGGTTTTTTGCCAGGTTGTCAGCGGTTAATATTATGATTGTTGCTGCAAGTCAGGCCCCCCTAGAAGGTCTATTTTACCCGCAGACGCGTTCTGATGCATTACATTATGTTAAGTAAGTCAATTTATTGGCGCTTATATACATCGTTTTTTTGGATGTCTTTCAGGCTAACTACTTGAATATAGGTCTTTATTGTGTTTTTCTGGCGCCAGGGGTGTAAAAAACTTCACCAGATCACTTGTGAGATCATCTACTTCGCAAAAACTTATGACTTTCCATTACGACAAGAATTAGCAGCGCAATGACCAGTAATGGTAGCCAGTGTTGCGGTGAAACAGGCTGAATGCCTAATATATCGTTTAGTCCTGGTGTGTACATGGCGTCGATGTGAATAGCCTGGGCGGTCCGGATAAGAGTGCCAGAATAAATAATACGATTCCCGCAGCGCCTGTTGATATCAAAAAAACTTTCCGAACATTGGCATATGCGATTCTGCCTTCTTTAATGCCATTAACGATAGAGGCAAAGTTGTCATCCGTTATGATCTGATCAGAAGTTTCGCACACAACATCTGTTCCTAACTTTACCTATTGAGACACCAACGTGAGAGGCGCGTATTGCGGGCGCATCATTGGCGCCATCTCCGGTTACCGCAACGAAGTGGCCGTTACGTTGAAGTGATTGAACTGCGTTGTGCAGAATATTCCTGGATAGTACCAATGATTGAGTTGACTAATAATACGGCGAAAATGAATATTGCACCGGCAACTTCTTCCAGGCCGTGGATTGATGTGGAAAGGAGATCTAATATCTCTCTTTTGTCTATAGTATGAGGGTGGTCAGGTATCATTTTAGTGGGTCAGAGTGATATTTTCTTGAAAAATGTTTCCTGTGTTAACTAAATATTACAGTAGATGTTAAATTGTGTAATGTATTCTATAGATCAGGCGGTAAACGAATGATTATCAGGACGATCAGTGACTAAACAATTACTGGACTTTTTAAGACCTGTTATTAACAGTACAAAGGATTTATTGCCTATTATCCTGGTAATTGGTTTTTTTCAATTCGTTGTTTTGCAACAACCCATACCTAATGTTGAGAAATTATTGGTTGGCACAGGCCTGGTCATCCTGGGGTTGGCATTATTTATCAAAGGGCTTGAGATTGGTCTTTTTCCGGTGGGTGAATCGATGGCCTACGCCTTTGCGCGCAAAGGCAGTCTTGTCTGGCTGTTAATTTTTGCATTTTGTTTAGGCTTTGGCACCACGATTGCTGAACCTGCCCTGATTGCAGTTGCGAAAGAGGCCGCAATCGTCGCCGCCGAAGGTGGCATGATAGAAAACACACTGCAAAGTCAGCAATCGTATTCGAATGGTTTACGCTGGACGGTCGCTTTATCTGTCGGCTTTGCCATTGTTGTCGGCGTCATCCGAATAATCAAAGGCTGGCCGATTCAATATTTGATTGTTTGCGGTTATCTGGGCATCGTGGTGATGACGATGCTTGCACCAGAGGAAATTGTTGGTATTGCCTATGATTCAGGTGGTGTGACGACGTCAACCATTACCGTGCCATTAGTGACGGCATTAGGCATTGGTCTGGCCGCCAGTATCAAGGGTCGTAACCCGATGATTGACGGATTTGGTTTGATTGCATTTGCTTCATTAACGCCGATCATTTTTGTATTGGCTTACGGGATGATTGTTTAATGGAAATAATTAAACATTTTGGAGAGGTGCTGTTATTAACTGTTGGTGATGTCTTTCCTATTGTTGCCATTATTTTCTTTTTCCAGTTCCTGGTAATACGGCGCCCATTTCCTAACTTGCGAAAAGTCGTTGTTGGTTTTATTTATGTGCTTCTCGGGCTTGCACTGTTTCTGGTTGGTCTTGAAGAAGCCTTGTTTCCTATCGGGAAGCTCATGGCAACTCAGCTCACTGAGCCTGCTTTTATTTTTAAGGGCATAGAGCAGGTCGGTCAGGTCGTGGAATGGCATCATTATAAATGGGTCTATTTATTTGCGGCATCTATCGGTTTTGCAACAACACTTGCTGAACCCGCCTTGATTGCAGTCGCAATTAAAGCCAAAGAAGTATCGGGTGGTAGTCTGAGTGTATGGGGGTTGCGAATCGCTGTCGCGCTCGGTGTGGCGGTCGGGATATCGCTGGGGACATACCGGATTATAAGTGGTACACCGTTACATTACTTTATTATTGCCGGTTACATCTTTGTCATCATCCAGACACTTATGGCGCCACGCATGATTATAGGCCTGGCCTATGATTCAGGCGGGGTGACGACATCAACGGTAACGGTACCTCTGGTGACAGCATTAGGGCTGGGGCTGGCGAGCACTGTACCGGGTAGAAGTCCCTTACTGGACGGGTTTGGACTTATTGCATTTGCCAGTTTATTTCCAATGATAACGGTCATGGGGTATGCGCAGATTAGTCAATGGAAGGCGCGGCGCAAGCAAGATAACGATTTAACTAATTAACGATTTAACGACGGGAGAATAACTATGCATTTTAAATTAATAATTGCATTGGTTGAGGATGATAAGACAGAAGCGGTCACGGCCGCGGCACGTCAGTGTGGTGCAACCGGGGCAACGGTAATTAATCATGCGCGTGGAGAAGGTTTAAAGAAAACCAGGACCTTCTTCGGGTTGTCGCTTGAAATGCAACGCGATGTGTTGTTTTTTCTGGTTGAGGAACATCTTTCCAGAAAAATTCTGGAAAAAATTCAGGATGTGGGTGAGTTTGATAGTAAGCCGGGTACCGGAATAGCTTTTCAGATTGATGTTGAGGATGCTGTTGGTGTGGCACATCAGATTAAACAATTAAGTGAAGTTGTGGAGGAGGAAATATGACTCAGAAAAAAGTAATACGTGTTGAAGATGTAATGAAACGTGAGTTTGACCTGGTCGATGGCATGGCCACTATTCAGGAAGCGCTGCAAACAATGAGACACGTTGACACCAAATGTTTGATAGTAGACAAACGACATGATGATGATGAATATGGCATATTGCTTATATCAGATATCGCCAGAATGGTGTTAGCAAAGGACCGTGCGCCTGATAGAATGAATGTTTACGAAATAATGGCTAAACCGGTAATATCGGTTGATCCTGTCATGGATATTCGTTATTGCGCACGTTTATTTGAACGATTCGAACTTTCCCGGGCGCCTGTCTTAAAGGATCGCAAAGTGATAGGTATAGTCAGTTTTACAGATATGGTTTTGCAGGGGTTTGCCAGATTATAGTTTTATTTAATTCGTTTTGAGAGAGACGGGCTGACCAATTCAACGTTCAATTAGTGTGTAGTGTGCTGATTGTGTGTTGCAAG
>JAUWSG010000183.1 GCA_030610155.1 Gammaproteobacteria bacterium | reverse complement strand
TCGGTGAAGCCACGACATCAGCGGTCGTGACAAGCATTGTATTAATCGTGATCGCCGCATCGGTGTTGACAGTCATTTTTCAATCTATAGGTATATGACAGGTATCTGATATGACCGCTTTGGCACAACAAGCTTCTGCAGATAAGGCCCATATAAAATTACGTGGTATCACCATGGCATATGGTGATTTTGTTATTCAACGTGATTTAAGCTTCGACATCAATCATGAAGATATCTTCATCATTATGGGCGGCAGTGGTTGCGGCAAGAGTACTTTATTAAAACTTCTGATCGGATTAAAAACACCCGCAACGGGTAACATTGAATACGATGGTGTGGATTTCTGGCAATCAACACCTGAAGAACAGGATCAGCGGAAACAACAATTTGGTGTCCTGTTTCAAAGCGGTGCATTGTGGAGCTCGATGACACTGGCAGAAAATGTGGCGTTATCAATTGAGGAATACACCGACCTGACAGCAAAACAGATTAATGAAGTGGTCTCCTACAAACTGGCGCTGGTCGGGCTTGCCGGTTATGAAGACTTTTATCCATCTGAAATCAGCGGCGGCATGCAAAAACGCGCAGGTCTGGCACGCGCAATGGCGCTGGACCCGGAGATATTGTTTTTTGATGAACCTTCCGCTGGACTTGACCCTATCAGCGCCAGAAGACTGGATGAATTGATACTGGAATTACGCGATAGTTTAAAAACTACGGTCGTGGTCGTTACTCACGAACTTGCCAGCATTTTTGCTATAGGAAATAATTCTGTTTTTCTGGATGCGGAAACCAAAACCATGATCGCCATGGGTGATCCTAATAAACTACGTACTGATTGCCCTGAGGCGAGAGTACGTGAATTTTTAAACCGGGGTAAAAAATGAGCAAAAAAGCGAATCCCACAGTCATTGGTGCCTTTATTGTGGGCGCTATTGCCATCATGACAACCCTGACCCTGTTATTAAGTGGAAACCTGTTCTTTAAAGAGTCTGAACAAGTCATTATGTATTTTGATGGATCAGTAACAGGTTTAAATATCGGTGCGCCGGTAAAATTCCGTGGCGTAGAAATTGGCACCGTCACAGACATCAAGTTAATTCTGGATGATGAATTGAGAACGACTGAAGTGCCGGTGATCGCGGAAATCGACAGGGACAGTTACCTGATTAGATTGGGAGATGAAACAGTAAGGGCCAGCGAAATATTAGAGGATACCTATGACTTTGTCGAAGATGGACTACGTGCGCAATTAAAAGTTAAAAGCTTGTTAACAGGTCAGTTATTTATAGAACTGGAATTTTTTCCTGGCTCCAGCTACAAATTACACGGTAATGGGGAAATAGAAGAGATACCGACTAAAACCACGGCCATACAGGAAATCACCAAGACCCTGGAAAAATACCCTATTGATAAAGTATTAAATAATATTGCATCGACAATGGCCAGTCTGGATAAAATATTTTCAGACCCTGTCATCCTTGAAACATTACATTCGATCAACCAGGCATCACAGGATTATAGTGTATTAGCGAATAATTTAGTGACCGAAACAAAAACAATTTCAACAGATTTACATACGGTCTTAAATAAATCAAACAAGGTACTTGAGTCTGCGGAAGCCAGTTTCAGGAAAATAGACAAAACGCTTGTGGCCGCTGAACAAATGCTGAATACCTCCAGTGGTTTAATACGCGAGGACTCACCATTGATGTACTCATTGGTTGATGCACTAAACGAACTGGCTAATGCCGCACGTTCGGTTCGGGATCTGGCTGACACCCTTGAACAACAACCAGAAGCATTGTTACGCGGTAAATCCGCCGGGGGCAATTAATATGAAAAACCATTTATCGGTAGTAAACAAAAAAATAACCAGAGTCGTGTGTATCGCTTTTTCTCTTATTTACATTGTCATCATTACTGGATGCACACATACCACACCATCCCAATACTATGTGCTCAGCCCAATCAAGGACACAGCGCCTCCTTCAGAGACAGATGCCGGGAAAATAAATATTATTGGCGTCGGCCCTATAAAATTCCCGAAATATCTAAACCGCCCACAACTTATCCGTTTTTCTGGTGACAATGAAGTGATTGTTGAAGAATTTAACCGCTGGGCTGAGCCTCTTGAACAAAATTTCACTCGGGTACTGCGAACCAATCTAACCAGACTACTTGTATCCAGTTACGCCATTGACTACCCCTGGAAACGCTCCCTGAATGTTCGTTATCAAATAATGCTGGACATACATCAGTTTGAAACAGGCCCCGACAGAACCGTCACCTTAAAGGCACACTGGGCTATATTTAATTTATTAGAAAACAAAAAAATGGAAGTGGTGCGAAAGTTTAAGTACAGCAAAAAACTTGATGAAATAGATTATTCAAAAATTGTCGCTCAACAAAGCAAGGCACTTGAGATGCTAAGTCAGGACATCGCAAAAGAGATACAAAATCTTGTGGATCAATAAGACCGACGTGTAAATCAATGTAATTAATTCTGGAAACAACATAATACAATGCGCTGGTTAAAGATCAGTCTAATATCAATAGCAGGCATTTTTTTGTTTGCTGTTCTGGCAATCGTCAGTTACCTGTTCATTCTGGACCAGAATGAATACAAAAAATTTATAGTCAATAATGTAAACCGGTTTACCGACAGTAGCCTCATCATTAACGGCCCTGTCGATATTACTATTTCTACATCACCTACCCTGTCGATTACACAATTTGAATTAAAAGATAACGCTGGCCGTTATCACGCCAACGTAGAAAAATTCGAGTTACAGATCGACCTCATCGCTTTATTTAAAAAATCTCTTTTAATTGAACACCTGGTTGTTGAAGATGCAGACGTTATTATCAATAAAACCGTTTCACCTGAAAAAATCTCCGGTGCTACATCTAACCCACAAAGGGTATTGCTCTATCCGGTTTTAAAGATGGTTGAACTCAAAAATATAAGCATAAATCATCAGGCACCCGATACTACTAAACAAATTAATGCGCTTCTGCAACATCTCACGATAAAGGCACCTACAATTAACTCGCCGATACGCATTGAAGGTAAAGCGCTAATCAATAAAAACTCGATAGAAATCCTGGGCGAACTTGGCACGATCAAAAATGCGGTGCTGGCCGAGCAGGCATACCCACTGGCATTAAAAATCAGTCATGGTGGAGATACGATTTCCATCAACGGTATGATTGATAATATTACGAATGGCCGCGGTATAGATATTAAGATAGATGCATTATCGCCTGATACAAGTCAACTTGCGCAATACTGGGCGCCGCTCCCGTCACTAAAAGGACAATTAAAGGCGCACGCAACGCTCCAGGGAGATTTCCCCAACATCAGCTCTACTGATATCAACACGACATTGGTATATAAAGACACGATCTCCTTGCAGGCAACCGGTAGCGTTGCCGATGTCTTTACTCAAAAAGGACTGGACATTAATTTTTCCGGCTTTGTAAATGACGGGGAATTAATAAGTAAATACCTGCCTGACGGCTTTCCACGACTCAGCAAGATAAAAACATCCGCTAAATTTTCCAAATCAAACGATATTTTTTACGTCAAGAAATTTTCAGCGCAAGGTTCCAACACCGATGGGTTACGTAGCAGCATACAAGGAAGCACGGGGATACATTTCGACAATGCTCAACAACCCTTTCCCGATATGAATTTATTGGCAGAATTCGAGTCTCCCACCACCAGAGAGGTAAAATATTTTGTTTTTGATGATGTACCGGAAATCGGGCGCGTAAAAGGAGAAGTGCGTTTATTTTCACATCCGAAAAAAGACCTGGGTATTGATGGACTAAAAATTAATATTGCTAACAAAAAACTCAGTCTGGACATAAAAGGCGGGATCACACACATGCCACTGGATCCAGACATTGCCAATAGTGGAATTGAACTGGAGATGAACCTGAAATCAAAGTCCACGTCCGCGGTCGCATCTCTACTTGACTATCCGCTGCCCGAATTAGGCACTATAAAACTGAAGGGTATCTTCAGCGGATCAAAACTTGCTTCTACTTTCAACAAAACCAGCCTCGAAATAAACAATAAAGATGGCATTCACCTCAAAGCAACGGGGCAAATGAAGTTTGGCGATTTCTCCAAAGAGTCACCGATCAAATCAACAACAATCAGCTTGACAGTTTCTTCCCCTACCACCGCTGCAATTGGCACCTTGATAAAAACCAGCCTGCCTGAGCTTGGCCCTGTTGCAGCAACTGCACAATTAACCGGTGGTGGAAGTGTTTTTGCACTAACAGGAATAGAGGCGACAACGGGTCAAAAGAACGAGTTACAAATATCAGCAACAGGTGATATTCAATCAATCAATTTCTTTCCGGAAACGTCATTACAGGATATAAAACTACAATTAAATGCAAAAGCAGATTCGATCCAGATGCTAGAGGCCTTCACTGACGAACCTCTCCCGGATCTAGGGCCATTTGAATTAAGTGCATTATTGCAAGGCAACAGCGATAAAATGGGTCTTGCAAATGTAAAACTTGATGCAGGCTCCAGTGAAATCGTGTCTTTGCAGGCGACGGGAGAACTGATCGAACTGGACCTTAATTCACCTGTTGAGCTAAATTCGAAATTGACAATTCCGGATTTATCAGTGTTCGGTAAAAAACTGGATCAACAATTACCGGCAGTTGGCCCACTTGTCGCCACAGGTGAACTTAAAGGCGGCAAAAAATCGGGCACGTTCACTGGACAAATCAAACTGGGGAACACACAAATTGATAGTAATCTGGCTATTTCTATTCTCGGCGAACGCCCCAGTATTAAGGGCACTATCACCAGTCCTGTCATTTATCTGAAAGACCTTGGCTTAACACCCGTGCAAAAGCGTGAAGAAGACGTTGAGGGAGAAGAAAAAGTTAAAAAATTAGAAAAAGATAAAAAACCCGCGACAACAAAAACGACTATCTTCAGTCGGGAGCCCTTTGAACTGAAGAAAATGAAAACAATAGACCTGTCCATCGAGTTGGATATTGATAAGATCAAGGGCTCTCAATACCATATTGACTCTATAAAAATTAATAGTTCGTTAACAAACGGTCATTTAATCATTGGTCCGGCTTCAATCGTATTCAAAAAAGGGACTCTAACATTCCTTGCAGATGTAAATGCACAAGATGAGCTAAAACTGTCAACAAGCATTACCGCAAAAGACATTGATGTCGGCTCAATAGTAAAAGAAATAACCGAAAGAGTGCCGGTCGAAGGAACAGCAAATTTATTTTTAGACCTGAACACCCATGGTCGTTCACCTCATGAACTGGCCTCACATCTGGATGGCAAGGTAGAACTAATTGCCGAGAATGCAAAAGTATTGCAGAAACATATCGACCTGCTTTTAGTTGACCTGGTTGGCTGGGCTTTAACAAGTACCGCAAAATCCCAGGAACGTGCTAGCATAGACTGCACTATCGTACGCTTCAATATTGAAAACGGGCTACTGCAAAGCAATGCCCTGTTTGGTACCGGCCCATCCATGGCCGTTGGTGGAGAAGCGACTATTGACCTGTCGAAAGAAACCATTGATATGATTTTACATCCGGAAAACAAACAAAAACGCTGGTCAAAAACAACACCGATAAAAATTCGCGGCCCACTGTTAAGCCCGTCAATTACCGCCGTGCCCTATGCAGCTGTTGCGACAGAATATGCCGGTTATGTTTTATTACCACAAGTTTACATACCGCTGCGCATGTTTGAATACACCAAAGGCCTGGTAAAAAGGGACAAAGGTGAGCAGAAGGCGCACCCTTGTCTGGATGTAACATTACCCACTGGCGAGAAAGCAATTAAGGAATATTCTAAAAATTAGAACAC
>JAUWSG010000184.1 GCA_030610155.1 Gammaproteobacteria bacterium | reverse complement strand
GCCTGATCGATCGTCCTATCCGTCCCTTGTTTCCCAAAGAATTTATTAATGAAGTTCAGATTATTGCCACTGTCGTGTCAATCGACCCGGAAATCGATCCTGATATCCCTGCATTGATCGGTGCTTCTGCAGCATTATTGCTGACAGGTTGTCCGTTCAAGGGTCCGATTGCGGCTGCACGTGTGGGTTATAAAGATGGAAACTACATTTTAAACCCAACCAAATCTGAATTGCTGGATTCTGATCTGGACCTGGTGGTTGCTGGTACGATGAATGCGGTTCTGATGGTTTAATCAGAAGCCAAAACATTGCATGAAGATGTCATGCTGGGCGCAGTAGTGTACGGGCATGATCAACTGAAAACAGTAATAACAGGCATTGAAGAATTTGTTGCGGCTGCGGGCGTGACCTCCTGGGACTGGAAGGCGCCTGAGAAAGATACCGCGCTGGCTGCCAAAGTAGCCGAACTGGGTGAAGGCCAGGTCAATGAAGCGTATCAAATCAGTGAAAAACAAACACGTTATTCCAAGTTAAGCGATATTCGTAGCGGCATCGTTGAAAAGCTTAGCGAAGGCGAAGACCCACAATGGGCGAAAGATGATGTCAGTGGCGCCATTAGCAGTCTTGAAAAGAAAATTGTACGTGGCCGTGTGCTGTCGGGTGAATTACGCATCGATGGTCGTGATACCCGGACTGTAAGACCGATCACTGTTCGTGTAGGCGTATTACCGCGTACTCATGGTTCTGCCTTGTTTACACGTGGTGAAACACAGGCGCTGGTCGTCACTACATTGGGTACCGGCCGTGATGCACAAATTATTGATGCAATAGAAGGTGAACGTAAAGACGCCTTTATGTTTCATTACAACTTTCCTCCATATTGTGTTGGAGAAACCGGATTTGTGGGTAGCCCCAAACGTCGTGAGATTGGTCATGGTAAATTGGCCAAACGCGGTGTACAGGCTGTGATACCTGATATGGAAGAATATCCTTACGTATTGCGTGTCGTATCAGAAATTACTGAATCCAATGGATCAAGCTCGATGGCATCTGTATGTGGTAGTAGTCTTTCCATGATGGATGCAGGTGTGCCTTTGAAAGCGCCCGTTGCCGGTATTGCCATGGGACTGATCAAGGAAGAAGACAAGTTTGCTGTACTATCCGATATCCTGGGTGATGAAGATCATCTTGGCGATATGGATTTTAAAGTAGCCGGTACCGCAGACGGTATAACTGCTTTACAAATGGATATCAAGATCGATGGTATTACCAAAGATATCATGGAAGCTGCGCTGGAGCAGGCAAAAGAAGGACGCTTGTTTATTCTGGGTGAAATGGCCAAGGTCATCTCCGCACCACGCGATGAGATGTCTGACTTTGCGCCAAGAATTATCACCATCAAGGTGCATCCTGACAAGATTCGTGATGTCATTGGTAAAGGTGGCGCAACGATTCGTGCGATCACTGAAGAAACCGGTGCGACTATCGATATCGATGACGACGGTGTTGTGAAAATCGCATCTGTTGATAACGCCGCAGGGCAAGCTGCACTTGATCGAGTCAAGCAAGTGACTGCCGATGTTGAAGTGGGTGGTATCTACGAAGGTAAAGTCGTTAAATTGATGGACTTTGGTGCATTCGTTTCCGTATTACCTGGCAAAGACGGTCTGGTTCATATTTCTCAAATCTCGGAAGAACGGGTTGAGAAAGTCAGCGACAAACTCACGGAAGGCGAAACCGTTAAAGTGAAAGTCCTGGAAATTGATAAACAGGGTCGTATTCGCTTGAGCATCAAGGCACTTCTGAATAAAGAATAATGTGCTTCTGTTAGTACTTTCTGTTAGTGCAATAAAAAGGGAGCTTTTGCTCCCTTTTTTTATGTCTGCGATTAGCTCCCGGGTATTAATAAAACCCGGTTTGTAATAAAAATGGATTGCAAGAGACTATGTTTTAGAGGTTTCCTCATCTATGAAAATAATCGATAAATGCTTACATCCATTCAAGCATCAGGCCTCGGTTGATGTGCGTGGTAAACGTCTTCTTATTAAATGGACGCGAAGGGCAGAGCAGGCATTACTGCAACATACCCGGGAGCAGAATGTTCCGCTGATTATCGAGATGCAACTTTACTTTAGCTGCACGGTAAAAAAACGTGTTTTGTTCCATGATCAAACCGACTTCGAAACCATTCCGGTCAACCAGCACTTTAACTTTGCATTTCACCCTGTTGAAGCCAGCTCCTGTGACCCGCTGGAATTTGCTAAAAATTTCCCTGTTAAACGGATATTCGATTCTTCAGGCGCATTAAAAATGTCACCCTCTGAGCTAGAGTTTGATTTTAAAAATGACCAATGGATTGGTCATTTCAATATCTAAAGGTAAAGAATTCAGGCAAATCGATTCACCGCAAAGGCGCAAAGGGCGCAAAGATTGATTTAAAAATAAAATGATTTCCTTTGCGTTCTTTGCGCCTTTGCGGTGAAATGAATTCTTCAGGTCTGTGCATTCTTGATTTAATACAGGTTTTCTGTTGTGATGATCTTGTATGATTATTCGCTTGAAAGAATAATCGTAAATAGTTGTATTCGTTGCAATTAATTTAGATAGCATGACGTTACAACGAAGACCCGAAATGCAAACTCATTCAATGGTTTATCGCGATGGTCAGTATAAATAAACACAGAATGGTACCGGTCATAGACGAACCGTTTGTGGTTTTTCTTGTTGGCATGCGTATTAATAAACCCTGGAAAATTCACAAATGGTTGCCGCTTTATTTAAAGATGAGCAATATCGTCAAGGAACTGGCTAATACACCGGACATCGGCTTTATGGGCTATGAGTCATGGGCGGGAAATCCCCGATTGATTATTCAGTACTGGCGGTCTTATGATGAATTACAGGCTTATGCACGCAGCAAGGACGCAAAGCATTTTCCAACCTGGGTCGCGTTTAATGAACGCATCGGGCGATCTGCAGATATCGGCATCTGGCATGAGACTTACGTAATTGAACCCGGCAACGTTGAGGCTGTCTATACTCATATGCCTTCATTCGGGCTGGGTAAGGCAACAAGACTTGATAGTAATGCCAAGCTGCGAATTCGCAGCCGGGAAGATATACACAAAGATTAAGGCTGACCTTAAATATGAACATAGAAGACAATTTATTCCCCGGGCGTTATTGGCACAAACTCGAAGATGGGCGTATTCAGTGCGATTTATGTCCGCGTTATTGTAAATTGCATGATGGACAACAGGGTTTGTGTTTTGTACGTGCCAATTATAACGATCAGATCATGTCGACCACCTATGGACGTTCCAGTGGATATTGCATAGACCCGATCGAGAAAAAACCACTGAATCATTTTCTGCCCGGTACCCCGGTGCTGTCATTTGGAACAGCAGGTTGTAATCTGGCTTGCAAGTTTTGTCAAAACTGGGACATCAGTAAATCACGGGAAATCGACACGCTCGCTGATGCGGCATCGCCTGAGTTGATTGCGAAGGCGGCAAAAAAACTGGATTGTAAAAGTGTTGCGTTTACCTATAACGACCCGGTGATCTTTCTTGAATATGCCGTTGACGTTGCCAAAGAATGCAAGGCCCTGGACATAAAAACAGTGGCGGTGACGGCGGGGTATATCTGTGAGGAACCGAGGGAAGAATTCTTTTCTCATATGGATGCGGCAAATGTGGATCTGAAGGCATTTACCGAGCGTTTTTATCACAAAATTACCGGTTCCCATTTACAGCCCATTCTGGACACGCTGGTATACATCAAGCATCACACCGATGTCTGGCTGGAGCTGACCACGTTATTAATTCCCGGTGAAAATGACAGTGAAAAGGAAATAAATGAAATGACCAGCTGGGTAGTGGAAAACCTCGTACCGGACGTGCCGATGCATTTTTCAGCTTTTCATCCAGACTGGAAAATGACAAATTACCCCTCAACACCTTCCTCTACACTCAAAATGGCACGTGAAACGGCCTTAAAAAATGGTGTGCATTATGCGTATACCGGCAATATACATGACGAGGATGGCGGCAGTACCTATTGTCATCAGTGCGGTGAGAAACTAATCGGGCAAGACTGGTATGTGCTGTCTGACTGGAATTTAACCCCGGATGGCAAGTGCAACAAATGCCAGACAGCATGTGCAGGGGTATTTGAAGCAGAACCGGGTCGCTGGGGTGCCAAACGTCAGCCGGTCCGCCTGGCCGACTTTGCTGCCTGATTTCTGTTAATATAATAAGCTCTGAAAGCCAACCGAAAAAAGTAATCATCGTGGAAAACCTGTTTCAGGCGGCAAAACAATGCATCGCCGCCGCCAATATAGAAGAAAAACTTGAGCTGACCCGTAAAACGTTCGCCGCATTGATGGCGGGTGAGTTGGATGTCGAAAGCCATATAGCTCCGGAGCCTATAAGCGCCCCCGGTCGACCTGACAAACCCGAACTGGTGCCCTCCAGGCAGCTTCCTCGACGCAGAATGGGTTCACCTGCCGGCAGCGCTTCGATGCTCCATTCCTTTGTCCATATCGAGTTCAATGCAATAAACCTGGCCTGGGATGCGGTGTACCGTTTCAGGGGCATGCCGCGCGACTATTATACTGATTGGGCCAGTGTGGCAGCCGAGGAGGCCACCCATTTTGAGCTGTTGCGTAAACACCTTAATTCTTTAGGGTATGAATATGGTGATTTTGTCGCCCATGATGGTCTGTGGTCGGTCGCAAAAGACACCGCGCATGATGTGCTGGTTCGCATGGCGGTAGTACCACGTGTTCTGGAAGCCAGGGGGCTGGATGTAACACCGGCGATTATTGAGCGGTTTCGGGGCAATGGTGATGAAAAAGCAGCACAAATACTGGAAATAATTTTGCAAGATGAAATCGGGCATGTTGAAATTGGCACCCGTTGGTATGTCTATTTATGCAAACTGCGTGGGCTTGACCGTGAAGCAACGTTTGAACGAATGATAAATGACTATGTCAAAGAGCGCATCAAAGGGCCATTGCATATTGAAGCAAGAAGAAAAGCAGGTTTTAACTCGCAGGAAATGGCCTTGCTAAATCAATTAATCAGCCAAAGGTAGGATATAACAGGTATGAAATTAGTAATTAAACCGTTAGTGATCTTCTTTTCATGTTTGTTGTTAATCAGTTGTGCCAGCCAGCAAACAGAACAACAAAAGATGGCAGAAAATGCAGGGCAGGTATTTATATTTGCTGAAACACCCGCTGGCGGCACATCATCAAAGGTTAGAATATATGTTAATAAAAAATTCATGCGAATTGACGATGGCACCACACCTAATGATTTTATTTTATTCGACCGTAAAAATGGGGTGATAAACAGTGTAGTGGCTGAAGGCAAAACAATTTTTGTCATCAAGAAAAGAAAAATCAATGTTGAACCCCCCATCAAGATTGAATATACACATATAAAGCAGGCAAGTTCTGCGATGACAAAAAGGCATAATGGATTAAAGGCGTTTCATTATAAATTTAGCGCCAATGGAAAGAGTTGTTATAACATTCTGGCTGTCGAGGATTATATGCCGGAGGCTGTTGAAGCGTTTAAAGAGTTCCGCGTTGTAATGGCGGGTGAACATAGTAAAACAATGAGCAATATTCCTGGCGAAGAATATGATGCCTGTGATCTGGCGCTGAATATTTTTGAATCAACACAGCATTTACAGCACGGTTTTCCGGTTCGTGAGTGGGACGATACGGGTTACCAGCGGTTTTTAGCTGAGGCAAGAGAAAATGTACCACCCCCGGAAGGTTTCCTGGAATTACCCGAAGGTTACAGAACCTATTCAATCAACGAGTAATACTATTTAAGACCT
>JAUWSG010000210.1 GCA_030610155.1 Gammaproteobacteria bacterium | reverse complement strand
GAGCTTAAGGCGTTTTGATTTCTGATTGACTCATTCGTTCAAGTTCATCACGTAAATGGGCCATTTCAAGCAGGGTGTTTACCTGGGCTTTTAAATCGTCCTGCGATTTTTTTAACTTGATATGGTTACGTGCTCTGGCTTGTAGCAGCAACGGGTTTACCGGTTTGGTGATGTAATCGACAGCGCCAAGGGAAAATCCTTCTAAGGCTGTTTCTGCATCGGTTTTAGCAGTTAAAAAAATCACCGGTATATCCATCGTCAAAGGGTTGTTTTTTAACTGGCGACATACTTCCATGCCGTCCATTTCCGGCATCATAATATCCAGCAGAATTAAATCTGGCATTGGCGAGCTGGCCGCAATTTTCAGCGCTTTTTCTCCACTGGTTGCCGCAAGGATTTTATAGGTGTCTTTAAGAATACCTGCAATGACATCAATATTTGACGGTACATCATCAACAACCAGGATTGTTGCATCACTATTAGATGGTGCTTGCGGGCTATCTGTTATAACAATCTGTTCATCGGTAACATTTGTAGAGATGGCTTTCTCGATGAAAGGTGATTTGCCAGTGAAGATTAAATCCAGCTTCTGGTACAGAATATCAGGTGTAAAAGGATTGACTAAAAAGTCATTGACCCCGGCCGAAATTGCATGGTTGACGAGATCGATATCTGTCTCGGTCAATATCATTAAAACAGGGGTTTTCTGTGTCCTCTCTGATGAACGAATGCTGTTTGTTAGTTCTAAGCCTGTCATATCAGGCAGGTTCGAGCCGGTGATGATTAGATCTATAGCTTCGTCTTCACAAACCTGCAGGGCTTCCATGCCTTTCTCAACAGAATAGAGATGTTTGTAATTATTGATTAGCAGGTCATTTTTGATCATGTTCCGCATAGGAAAAAAATCAAAAACAATTAATATTTTTGTGTTTTCAGTGCTCATTCAGTGCTCGTTATTGGTTACTGTCAGTAAAGTGAATTAAAGGTATATCGAGATTAAAATTCCACCAGCCTGTGTCTCTGGCAGACTATTGCGTATTATCACTTGCGCTTTAGCCACCAGAAAATAACTGCAATTGTCAGCAACACACAAATTCCTATTAATGCAATATCCGTGTTCGAGTAAGCTGGGTCATTGTTGACAATATCGACCAGGAAGTCCTGAGATTTATCCTTCATGTTGGTTTCTTGTTAACCCTGTTTAGTATAGGGGGCAGGGGTGAGTCCTGCCTTTTTAAGACCCTGATTAATCGTATCCACCAGATTATCACCCAAAGCGAAGAATTTGATATATTTTTGAGAATTCTGAGGAAAATCCGGTTTAAGTTCCAGCAAACTGGCATACGATTTTATCGCTTCGTCAATGCGGCCTGCTAAACCAAGAACCGATGCACGCATCATTGGCCCCCAGAAAAAATCAGGCATCCCGAATGCATTTGCTTGCTGAAGCGCTTTTTCAAAATCCTGCTGGTCCAGGTAGTAAAAGAATGGGGCAGCATGCAACCAGCCTGGGTATAGCGGATTCAGCTCAATACCCTTGCCAAACCATTCCATACCTTTTTCATACTTACCGGCAAGGCAGAGCCAGAAACCAGCAGTAGCAACCATGGCTGCGGAATTGGGATTACAACTTAACATTTGATCAGCAGAATAAATAATGGCTTCCCGGTCTTGTTCAATGAGACCCGCGTAAGCTCTAGCATGGTGGGCAAGCTGATTGCCTGGGTCTATCGCTACAGCACGGCTTGCATACTCAATTCCCAGCTCGATGGCATCGGGTATTTCTTCGTAGCCAAATACCTCTGCATCCAGGTATAACTGACTCAGCATCGCCCAGGTTGTTGCCACATCTGGCTCAGTTTGAGTAGCAGTCTCCAGTGTAACCCGAGTTTCCCGAAATGCCTCGAGTGACAAGCATAACTGGTAGTGGTAACCGCGAAGGATAGCCTCGAATGTAGATGGTGTTGTAGATTGACGACCAATGTGTTTACTCAAGTGTCTGAGAATAATACCATTATTATCCGCAACCTGGCCCAGAACGTTTTTCAAAATTGAGTCTTTAATTTTAAGTATATTATCAGGAGTCAGCAGGTCGTTGTGTTGATACAACCAGAGTTGTTCCCCTGTCAAAACATCAAGCAACTGGACGCGCACACGAAGAGAATCACCGATGATGCGCAGGACACCCGAAAGGGCGAAATCGATACCGAGGGATGCTGCGTTTTCCTGAAGCTTGTTTAAACTATTCTTGAATTGGGCTGTTGTGTTGTATGCCATCGTTCGAAATTCGGGAAATTGAGAGAATCCAAAAGTCAATGCTTCAGCCAGCCCATCGGGCAGGTATTCATGCTGGTCATCACCATCGTATCTAAAGGGAAATACTGCTACAACTGGAGGTTCGATGTTTCTTCGGGGCTGTGCTTTGATGTCATCGGCAGGAGATGAACTTTTACCTTTTTGGTCTAAGTAGCTGAAGATCGGGACGTAGTGGCCACGAGGGATTTCTATAAATATGCGATCATTCTTTCCATCGCTGTCGTAGTATTTTTGCAGCACACGGCGCAGTCTTCTAGCTTCAATTCGAACCAGTGGGTTGGTTTTCGGGTCGAAATCAGCATTTTGATTGTATACGATTACGCCGATTGTAAATTGTTTGATTTCGCTGCTTTCACCTGCGAGCGTTTTATTTGTTACATGTTGCAGAAAATCAATTAAACGTCGAGAAGGCAAAAAGATCGGGCTGCTAACAATCCTGTCGACTTGTTCTCTAATTTCCCCTTCTTTTGGTGCGGGGTTATGTCTGAGCTTCTCTTTGAGTTTTATCAAGATGGACCTCACTTCGTGTATGAAGCCATGGTAGTCATAGGTCACGATGAAACGCTTTTGTACTTTGCATTAAGCGCAATAATGAATACTAATTTATCAGCTTATTTTCTTCAAGTTTCATCTGGTCAGTATATTGCACACAGATAATCAGCTTACCCCCAGCTTACTACCATGCAAACTCAATTTTTGTAATATTACTCATCCAAGAAAATTTTGACAAATTCTAAATAATAAACTATGCGCATAAAGCTTCCACACGCTGAACTCATAAAGCTTCCACACGCTGAACTCCAGTGCCAATTTCCTATGCTTCATCCACTGGCCCATACCTGGGCTGATGCCCACGTAACGTAATGTAAATCATGGTTAAGCCTGTATGCGCAGGCAACATTGATAGGACAATCACCTGACAGATCTTTAAAAAATGGATTTTTACTTCACTCTAAAACATCACTCTACAAATTATCTAAGTAACGAGGAATCGACCAATGAGTAATATTAAAAAATGGCCAGCTATGGACCAGGAAAAAATAAAAAAACTTCAGGATTACTGGGAAAATGGTCGCAGTGTTGATGGCATTGATCCAGCGATTAAAAAGCATCTGGCACGTATGAAAACCATGGGTGACGGTAAAGGCATTGAATTTTTATCGAACCTGAATAAAGATTACCTCGGCGCATTTATGGCTCCTTTTTCGCGTGATACGGCAAATGCCGATATCGCGGTCGTCGGCCTGCCATTTGAGAAGTCGGCACCGATGAATTCCGGTCATAAATACGGACCGAAGATGTTGAGGGAACTCTCTAAAAACTTCATGGGTACGACTGAGCCGTGGCTGGATGGCAAATTTGATATCCCGTTTGATTCTGCACGTATTATCGATTATGGGACGATTGATACCTATGGCTGTTTTGACCTGACCACCGAAGTCGAAGTCGCGCTCGAACACTACCGAAAAATTGTCAACGAAGATGGCTGTTCGACCATGATGTGGGGTGGTGACCATACCGTCACTTATCTGCCTTTACACTGTTTGGGTAATTTGCATGGCCCATTGGGTGTCATTCATTTTGATGCGCATTACGACCTGGTGACCAAGGCTGACTTCCCGTACCCATATCATTCGGGAAATATGTTCACCAAGAATATGGCTGAAGGTAATGTAGACCCCGAACGCATGATTACCATGGGTGTACGCGGACGCATGACGGGTCTGGTAGGTGGTCATGCAAAGAACCTCGGTGTTGATGTTGTCATGGCTGAAGAGTGTCGTATTACCCCGCCAGATGTAATGGCGCAACGGGTAATTGATGTGGTTGGTGAAGGGCCGACTTATCTCACCTTTGATGTGGATTGCCTCGATCCCATCTACAACCATGCCAGTTCTGCTGTTGAGCCTTTTGGTCTCAGTGCAAACTGGTGCTGGGATGTGATTAAGCTGGTGCGTGCATCTGGCAAGGTAAATCTGGTGGGTGCCGATGTGGTGGAATACGCGCCGGCTGCCGACCTGACCAAGCTGTGCGGCTATACCGCAGCCGGGTTGAGCTGGAAGCTGCTGTGCTGGCTTGCTGATGATATGGCCAAACGTAATGGCGAGAAGCGCGAGACGGTTTGGGACGTGGCTTTTGGCAACGTGACGCTATAGCAATCGATTCAATAAAAGGAACAAATTATGTCTGATTTTTTTTCATTAAAAGATAAGGTCGCAGTCATTACCGGCGGCACCTCTGGGATCGGCCTCAAAGCGGCCGAGAGGTGTATCGCCGCAGGCGGACAGGTGGGTCTCGCCGG
>JAUWSG010000111.1 GCA_030610155.1 Gammaproteobacteria bacterium | reverse complement strand
GATATTGTTAGGTCTGGTTTTTACCCAATCAAGGTCTGGTGTTGCTCTGGCGATGCTGGGAATTTTTATTTCGGCTATTGCTTATTCCCGTCGCCTGGGGGGGACCAATGTATTTGGTGTTGTCGGTACTTTTTCAGCTGTGGCTATTGCGCTTGCACTTGAAGTGGGACTGGCCCCATTATGGCACCGTTTTTCGGTTGACCACCTGGAAAATTTGCGTCTCGTAATATTTTCCAACACCCTGGAAGGCATCGGTACATTTTTCCCGATTGGCAGTGGCCCTGGTACCTATCCTTTTATTTACCCAAGATTTCAGTCCATCGAGGAGTTGGGGTTTATAAACCATGCCCATAATGATTATCTTGAATGGTTAATGGAAGGCGGTTTTATTGCGGGTATATTGATAGTGTTATTTTTGTGGTTTTATATACGTCGCTGGCCAAGAGTCTGGGTTAAAGGTTATTGGTCGACGTTCCAGTTTATGCAAGTCGGTGCCGGAATAGGCGTGTTATTGATGGGCTTACACGGTTTAACCGATTTTAATTTACACATACCTGCGAATGCCATTTATTTTGCTTTTCTGGCGGCTGTATTCTTCTATCCTGATCAGCACAGAGAAATAAACGAACAAAGCGTGCATCAGGCAGAAAAGGAAACACCCAACGCGAATATTAACAAGCGGAAATTGCCTGTTGAGGTAACTGCAGATGAAAACCCGTTTGCCCAGGAAGAAGAGCTTGATCCGAAGGAGCAAGACAAGAATCCGCAGGATATTCCTAATCCTTTTGCAAAAAAGGACGAAGATAAAGAGTAGTCTGGTATACTATTTATCCCAGGCGTGTTGTACAGCCCCCACTTAAATGGTAATTGTTTATGATTGATATTCATTGTCATATGCTGCCATCAATTGATGATGGCGCAACTGATATAGAAACGGCCTTGTGTATGGCACAAATGGCAGTGGACGATGGTATTACCAAAACGGTTTGTACACCGCATATCTATCCCGGGGTATTTGAAAACACAAAACAGATAATTCACAATGCAGTAGAAGATTTTAAGAAAGAACTGCTCGAGGCGGATATACCACTTGAACTTGCCTTTGCTGCTGATACTCACATGGCCCCGGATTTAATAGAAGGTATCCGCTCAGATAGGATACCGACTATCAATGGCAGTCGATATTTATTATTTGAACCGCCGCACAATATTGCGCCCCCCCGTTTTGAAGAATTTGTATTCAGCTTGATGGCTCAGGACATCATTCCGGTTATTACACACCCGGAACGTCTTAAATGGATTAACACCCATTATGATGTTTTCATTAATGTTGCGCGCCGAGGTGCCTGGCTCCAGATAACAGGTGGTGCAGTAACCGGAAAATTTGGAAAGAAAGTCCGTTACTGGGCTGAACGTATGTTGGATGAACGAGTGGTGCATGTATTGGCGACGGATGCGCATAACATCAGACATCGACCGCCTATTTTGTCAGAAGCCTGCGCAGCCGCGGAACGTTTTATGAGCCCGGAAGAAGTCAAATTAATGGTTTATGATCGGCCATTAGCGACTGTGATGGATACACCACCCGGGAAATTACCTACGCCGGAAGGCCTGCTGGCAGAGAATTCTCAAAAGAAAACAAAGAAGTCATTTATGAAAAGAATATTTGGTTGATCTCAGACCGTATTACGCAATGTAATACGACAGCAATCTAATAAGTTCTCATTCCAGTATGACGGGTTATGTGGTTGAGTTTGGTTTTTGCCCGAACCTATTAAGCAAAATAAATTGGCAAATTGCATCCGGGTTATTGATATCCAGCCAGTCTGGATGGGGTTGAATGTCCGGTTCTTCATCACTGACAATAGCGATGATCGAGTCGTCATTCGGAAACAAATAAACTTGCTTCATTTCTTTGCGGTGAAGCTCAATTTTTGGATAAGTTGCATATTTAAAGCCTTCGACCAGAATTAGATCCAGCTTCTCCGTATCCAGTTGGTTGAGCAAATACCCTAATTCCGGGTCATCCTGATCAGTTTCATTCTCTACCATGAGAGCCCATCGTTTACTGGAGGCGATAAGCATTTGTGAAGCACCGGCTTTTCGGAGTTCATAACTGTCTTTTCCGGGCTTGTCTATATCGAACTGATGGTGGGCGTGTTTTATCATACCAATGCGAACGCCTTTTTCCGTTAGCATGGGTAACAGTTTTTTTAATAGCGTCGTTTTACCTGTGCCACTAAAGCCAACAAATCCAAGTATCGGAATATCTGAATTAATTTTCATAACATTTGTTTATCCAATCTCATGGTTGTTTTAATCTGATTTCGATACAACTCAAATCATCTGGGTCGTTAATATTAATGAAGCATTCTGCCTGGTCTGAAAAATCTACAATGATCGGGTTTAGTTTTGTTATCCATATTTCTGCCTTGCGTTCGCCATGATTGAGAAACTGCTGCAAATTGTCGATCAGACTTTTATGCAGTAAGGCAAATAAGGGTTGTATGCGTTGACCATCATGTGCGACGCAGGGTTGTGATGGTTCATTAGATAAGTTATCCCACATGCGCTTGACGATTTCAGGATAAAGCAAAGGAACGTCACAGGGGGTTATAAAAATATAATCCGTTTTCACCGCTTGCAATGATGCCAGTATGCCGGAGAGGGGCCCCAGATAATCGTCATTCTGATCGGGTACAACGGGATAACCATATTGTTCATACCGGGCCAGATATCGATTGGCATTGATGAGAAGTTCAGTTACCTGTGGTTTGAGCGCATTGATAACGTGTTCAATCAATGGCAATCCATTTAAGTTAACCAGGCCTTTATCAATATCACCCATTCGGGATGCACGCCCGCCGGCAAGTATGACGCCTGTTATCTTTGGTTTATTATCTGGCATGTTGTTTATCAGTGTGTTTGAGCCTGGAAAATCATTTCACCGCAAAGGCGCGAAGAACGCAAAGGAAATTACCCTGGTTATGATATGGGTGCCTTATTTTTGTTCCCTCTCCCAATTCTGGGAGAGGGTTAGGGTGAGGGTTAAAAAGCCCGTGAAAAACGCACTTCTTTATTCAACTGCGTCGCATTCCCCTCATCCTAGCCTTCTCCCCAAAGGGGAGAAGGAATTAAGTGAGACAGCTGTGGTGATTTACCCGCAAATATTTACAGGGAAGAAATATTTCAAAACCTTTTAGAATTCAGTCTTTCTTTGCGTCCTTCGCGCCTTTGCGGTGAATACAGCTGTTCATCTCAGATTTGACGCTAACAAGGCTGCACCATACGCCGCTTCACTATAGGCTGGATCAATAAACTCGACATTCAATAATTGCTGGCGTATTTGTTGCCATGCCCGGTTTTTCGCGCCGCCGCCTACACTGCGAATGGAGTCAGGAAAGGGCACACCCAGGGAAGCCAGACGTTGATATCCACTTAGTTCGATTTTCGCGATTCCTTCGAGTATGCCCTGAAAAAATTTCACATCATTTTCTGGTCTGGGGGTCAGCTTCGCGGCCAGCCTGGCATCGTTGACAGGAAAACGCTCACCCATTGAAACAAGCGGGTAATAGTCCAGGCCGGTTGGTGTCGCAGGTTGTAGCTGAGGTGTCATGGCTTGTAATTGTTCATGGCTAAAATAATGCAACAGTACCGCACCACCGGAATTTGAGCCGCCGCCGACAAGCCAGTGATCATTCAAAGGTTGGCTATAAATACCGTGCTCGGGTGAAAATACGGGTTTGTCTGAAATGACTTTTAAAACCAGTGTCGAACCCAGTGAGGTGACCGCTTCACCTGGCTTGTGCGCACCGGTCGCAATAAATGCCGCAGTACTGTCGGTGGTACCAGCCATTAATTTCACCTTATCTGGAAAACCAAAAGCGCGTGCAACATCCGCACTTAAAGTCGCAACAGGCGCGCCAGGTGTGTAGACCTCAGGCAAACAGGACAGGTTGATTTCCAGATTTTTCATCCAGTCAGGCCAAAGATGCTCAATCGCATCATAGCCGAGTTTAAGGCAGTTATTTCGATCGCTGATGCCAAAGCAATGGGTCAGTTTCCCTGCAATCCAGTCGGCCTGATTGAGCACCCAACAGGCCTGTGCAGCATAACTTTGCTTTTGTAACCAGAGATATTTAGCCAACCCGGAGGTGGCACCATGTACGGCACTGTCCGGAGGTGCAATGCGCGCGATCTGTTCAGCTTCGTGGATGGCGCGGCTATCGTTATACATCAGCGCATTGCCCAGTGGCTGGCCATTTTTGTCCACCAATAATACCGTGCCCGAGGTGCCATCGATGGCGATTGATCTAATAGTGTCTTTTGGAATCAATACCAGCAAACTTGATAATGTGTGCTTTGTGGCCTCCCACCAAACAAAGGGGTCCTGTTCCACCGCGGCGCCATCTCGCCGCGGTGGTGGCAGTTCGGTTGAAAATTCAGCAACAATATTACGCTTTGAATCAATCGCGACGGCACGACAACCCGAGGTGCCCAGATCGACACCAATAAATAGATCGTCGCATTCGGGGGTCAACGTATTTGACCTGTATTGGAGGTTAGCGCGAGGGTATCCAGAACCCGCATTGGCATTATCAGGGCAAATCTACCGGCACAGGCGGTACCCAATCCGGTTTTCTATGCTCAACCACCACCGTGGTATAAATACCGCCACGCACATTAAAATCGGCTGTGATGCGCATAAATCGTGGCTGGCAGGCAGCGACCAGATTATCCAGAATCTGGTTTGTCACAGCTTCATGAAAGGCACCTTCGTCACGGTATGACCACATGTACAGTTTCAAGGATTTAAGCTCAATACATTTCAGATCAGCAATATATTCGATGCTTATTTCAGCAAAATCCGGTTGGCCGGTCTTGGGGCATAAGCAGGTGAACTCGGGGGTCTCGATGCGTATTGTGTAATCACGTTCGGGCATCGGGTTATCAAATGTTTCAAGATCTTTACTTGCTTGGGTAGGCATAATGCGTTCTCTGTGGTAGTTTGTCTTCGTTATAAATTCTACTATTTTAATCAAGATTGTTCATTAGAAACAGTAGTTAAATGACTAGAATTTAAATAAAAAATACGTTTCGTACAAAGTTCGAGCAACGTTTTCAATACATTCAGTTAATAAATTAAGTGGTATCAAATGCGATTATCTAAAATCAAGCTGGCCGGTTTCAAATCCTTTGTCGATCCTACCTCCATTCAACTTTCCAGCAATCTCGTGGGCATTGTGGGTCCTAACGGTTGTGGTAAATCTAATATCATAGATGCCATACGTTGGGTCATGGGTGAAAGCTCCGCCAAGCATCTTCGTGGTGAATCCATGGCGGATGTAATTTTCAATGGTTCCTCTGCCCGCAAGCCGGTTGGCCAGGCCACAATTGAACTGATTTTTGATAATAGAGACGGCAAACTGGGTGGGCAATATGCCGAATACAATGAAATCGCGATTAAACGTATTGTCTCCCGCGACGGAACCTCAACTTATCACTTGAATGGTGCGCGATGTCGTCGTAAGGATATCACTGATATTTTTCTGGGTACAGGTCTTGGGCCGCGCAGCTATGCCATCATAGAACAAGGCATGATTTCCAGATTAATCGATGCCAAGCCCGAAGAGCTGCGGGTCTACATTGAGGAAGCAGCCGGCATTTCAAAATACAAGGAACGTCGCCGTGAAACCGAAAACCGCATTCGTCACACCCGTGAAAATCTGGATCGCTTGAATGATTTGCTTGAGGAAATAACAAAACAACTTAATCATTTGCAACGCCAGGCAAACACGGCAGAAAAATACAAAGTTCTGAAACAGGAAGAACGATTACTCAAGGCGCAATTACTGGTATTAAAATGGATGGCGCTGAACGATAAATCCAGCGAACAGGAAGGGCAAATTAAAGAGCAGGACACCCTGTTTGAGAAACAAGTGGCCGATCAACGCAGTCTGGAAGCTGAGCTGGAAAAACAGCGTGAGGACCATGTCACGGCAACAGACAGTTTTAATGAAGTTCAGGAACGCTTTTACAGTGTCGGTGCGGATATCTCCCGCGTTGAACAAAGTATTCAACATGCTAAAGATCGCCGTCATCAGCAACAGGAAGATCTTACCGAGGTTGAGAAGGGGCAGCATGAGGCCCGGGCACATCTGGACATGGATCAGAGACAAATAGAAGATTTTAAATCCCTGTTGATCGAGCTTGAACCGCAACTGGAGAAAGCCAGCGAAGCGGAGCATGTTTCAGGCGCAGCGTACAGTGATGCTGAGCAAACAATGAGTCACTGGCAGGAAGGCTGGGAAAGCTTCAATCAGCAATCGGCTGATACGTCACAAAATGCAGAAGTCATGCGTACGCGTATTCAGCATCTGGAAGATAACCTTGTTCAGCTCAAACAACGTTGTGAACGACTGGATCAGGAGCAACAACAATTTACACCACAAACACTGCATCAGGATATTGAATCTATACAAGATAAACTCTCAAAAACTGATGAAGAAACAGTCACTAACAAGAATGTCTTAAACAAATGTCTCGAAGAAATTAATGCGCAACGCGATAATATAAACACTCTTGCCTCACAATTGGATGAGCGCAGAAAGGAATTACAAAGTGCACAAGGCCGACATGCTTCGCTGGAAGCTTTGCAACAGGCCGCATTGGGTCAAAATGAAAGTGCATCAACACACTGGCTGGAAAGTCAAAACCTGCAGGGCGCGTTGCGACTCGCTCAGGGCATTGAAGTCGACAAAGGCTGGGAGCAGGCTGTTGAGTGTGTATTGGGGTTTAATCTTGAGGCTGTCTGCGTAGATGGGTTTACTTCGATTGCAGAGCATCTGGGAAGCTTTGATAAGGGTGCGCTGACATTCTTTGATAAAAGTGCGCATGTGCCCCAGGCAGCTCAAACAAATGCGACTCCTCTTGCCAGCAAGGTCTCTTCTGATTTAAATCTGGATGGCATGTTAGCCGGCGTTTATGTTGCAGATAATTTACAAGATGCGTTAGCGCTGCGTAATCAACTGACAGCCAATGAATCGGTCGTCACGCCAGAAGGGATATGGTTAAGCCAGTCCTGGTTACGTGTGACAAAAGATGAAGATGAAAAAGCCGGTGTATTACAACGTGAGCAGGAGTTAAAGGCATTAGGCGCCACGATAAGTACCCTGGATGAACAGGAACAGCAGTTAGTGCAGAATCTTGAAAAAAGCCGTAATGCATTGAAAATACAGGAAGAAACAAGGGAAAAAATGCAATACGAGTTGGATGAAATCAATCGCCAACGAGCAGCCATTCATTCTGATCTCAGTGCCAGGCAAGCACGTCTGGAGCAAATGAACACGCGTATAGCGGCGATTAAGGCGGAAATTCTTGAGCTAAAACAGAATTCGACTCGTGATGAAGAAACATTATCGACTCAGCGCAGTCAGTTGTCAGAAATAATTGAAAAGATGGAAATACTTTCTACCGAGCGTGAAGAATTGATTGCCGAACGCGATCAGTTTCAGGTGGAGCTGGAAAAAACCCGCGAACAGGCGAAGATAGACCGTGAAAACGCGCATGAGATCGCGCTCAAAATACATTCTACCCGCACCGGCCTGGAATCAACGCAACAAAGCCTGGAGCGTATTCAAAAACAATTTGATCAACTGGTTGAGCGGCGTGATAGCTTGCACACCTCGATACAGGAAAGTGAATCACCTTTGCAGAGCATGGGTGAAGAATTGCAACTGATGCTGGATCAACGAGCGGGTGTTGAAACAGAGCTGGGCGCAGCGCGAAGCCGGGTTGAAGGTATAGATCATTTGTTACGTGAACTTACCGATAAACGCAATGTTGTCGAAAAGACTGTTCAGGAAACACGATCCGGTCTGGATGAATCGCGTCTGGCTTTCCAGGAAATTAAAGTGCGCTCACAAACATTACGTGAACAATTCGCCGAAACAGATTTTGACTTTGATACGATTCAGACTGAAATGCCGGAAGAGGCTAATCACGATGAATGGGATGAAAATACTTCAAAAACCGGCGCCCGTATTCAGCGTCTGGGGGCAATTAACCTGGCCGCAATTGAAGAGTTTGAGGAGCAATCCGAGCGTAAAGAATATCTTGATTCACAACATGCTGACCTGACTGAAGCATTGGAAACACTTGAGAGTGCTATTCAGAAAATAGACAAGGAAACCCGTGAGCGTTTCAAGGAAACCTTTGAAGCGATCAATGACAGTTTCAAGAGCCGTTTTCCAAAACTATTTGGTGGTGGTCAGGCATATCTCGACTTAACAGGGGAAGATTTGCTGGAAACCGGTGTGGCAATCATGGCGCGACCACCGGGTAAGCGCAACAGTACCATTCATCTGTTATCAGGTGGTGAAAAGGCGATGACTGCAATCGCGCTGGTTTTTGCTATATTTGAATTAAACCCGGCACCTTTCTGTTTACTTGATGAGGTCGATGCACCTTTGGATGATGCTAATGTTCAACGGTTCTGCGATGTCGTTAAGGAGATGTCTGAGAATGTTCAATTTATGTTCATTACCCATAACAAGATCACGATGGAGATTGCCAAACACCTGAATGGTGTCACGATGCAGGAAGCGGGTGTTTCGCGTATGGTTGCCGTGGATGTCGATGAAGCGGTAGAAATGGCGGCTATGTAATTAAACATAAGTGAGGGGCTCAATGGACGCATTGCGTCTCAGTTTACTGATCGTCGGCGCACTTGTTATAGGCGGTGTCTATTTATGGACCAGCCATCTCAAGCAGAAAAGGCAAGAACAGCGGGCAAGTTGGGAAGGGCCTGACAGTCATACTATTCCAAATGTAGAACTCGATAAGTCAGAAGTCCTTGTTGATAAAGACGAACATCAATTCACCGCTCATGGTGAGCCATCAATCGATGTTGATAAGCTCTATACCCAGGATGTTGCAAAAGAAAGTATCAGTTTCTCTGATACTGGCGAATTTAGATCTTTGTCAGAGGTTATCACTGAAACAGCCTCGACCAGCTCGAAAGAGCCAGCCCCATCGGTCTTTGTAAAACCAAAGGTCCATATTTCCACGCTGGATAAAACCAGGTCTCATATCAAGGCTGTTCAAGAACGAGAACGTCTCGAGTCCAGGCAATCCAGTGGGCCCAAACCACAGGGGCTGGTTATTGTCATCAATTTATTAGCCAGACCCGGATTGGAGTTCAATGGTGAAAAAATTGTTCCGGCATGCAAGCATGCTGGCCTTGAACTGGGTGACATGAATATCTTTCATTATTTTTCTCAACCGGAAACACAAACCAGAGAAAAAATGTTCAGTCTGGCCAATATGGTGAATCCCGGCACATTTGACATGAATAATGTCAGTACACTTAAAACGCAGGGCTTATCACTTTTTATGCAGCTTCCCGGTCCTGTCGACGGCCTGACAACATTTGAAAAAATGTTAGCAACAGCGCAATCCTTAAAGAAGGAACTAGATGGCGAACTGTGTGATGAAACCCGCAGTGCGTTAACGTATCAAACCATCAGCCACCTCAAAGAACAGATAAAAGAATACAGTTTCAAGTACCAGCAGGGGTGAGAAGTCAGTCTTTAGTGCCTGGTACTAAGTGCTGTGTGCTGAGAATAAACAGGCAATGAATTCAAAACAAAAATTATCAAAAATAATCATGCAGCAAGCTGAATCCTTGCGAGAACAGTTAAATTATCATAATTATCGATACTACATTCTGGATGATCCTGAAATACCTGATGTGGAATTCGACCGATTGTTCCAGGAATTACAGGCCCTGGAAG
>JAUWSG010000136.1 GCA_030610155.1 Gammaproteobacteria bacterium | reverse complement strand
GACAGGCTGAAGCGATCTCCATCCAGCATCAAGCCACTTATTTCAGGTGCCGTGCCTGATGGCATATCGCGTTTGAAATACATTTGAATTCCAGCGTATATCAAAATCAGCACAACAAACTGTGCTAGCAGGCTAACAAGTTTATTTTTAATATTTCCTTGTTTATTTTTAGCGGGACTCATTTTTGGTCGCCCCGCAACGTTTGCAGCGATATGCTGTGATTAGCTTGCCTTCCCTGACATCAAATTTATTATCACTAATCACTTCCCACTTATGGAATCCATGAGCACAAAGCCCCTTGCCTTTGTGTTTTTCTGACAATTTTTGCTTTTTAAATTTGAGGACTTTCCCCATTAATAAAACCTCGGATAACGTGTATCAATATATAAAAATCAATATAACCTTATAATGAATTAAACCTTATAATTGTTTTTAACCTTGCGATTAATTATAAAAAAAGTCTATATAATCTTAACCCCTTTATAATTAATTTATTTTATAGGCTTCTATCTTACAGTATTTGTTAAGTTTTTTGCTGGTATAGCAAATAAAATAAGTAAGATAAGAAGATTCTATTGTTCAATATCAAGATCAGCTAGTAGTATTAATTCAAAGGGCAACTTAAGTGATTCTCATAAGTATTGGGCGTCTTGTGGGAAGAGGGAAATGCGTGCCACGGTTAGCGCAAGTCGGCACACTCTTCAGCAGTAATAAGACAAACGGACTGTTCACGACCTGTACCTGAATCTGCACTCTAGTTACCCACTCACTTTGAGGAGGGATGACAATGGAAGCAATTATCTTGATCTCGTTTTCAATCGTTATAGGAATGGCAATAATTGGTGTGGTCGCGCTTACGATAGATCTGTATCGGGTAGAATCGCACAAAGATAAACATTTACCTCTGCATTAAATCTGTACTTTTGTAACCAAGGGTAAGGGATTTTCATCTACGACTCTTCATCGTTATCCCCTTACCCTTATTTTTCCAGCTCATAACAGCCGTTCATCAATCAAAGTAAAAAATTCCACGACACTAACATCACAGTGTGCCCACCTTATACCTAAAAGGAACATAGATATTACCTATCAGCATATAGATTTTTATTCCATGCAGTTTTAATTGTCTACACTAAATATGATAACACTCAAATATTACCACCACTCAATTCATGGTTGTTTTAGATAGCATCTTATAGTTATGATAATTCCGGGTAGTCTTTAGATTCTAAACTTTGGGTTACAAATATTAGCAATTCGTACTGATGTATACAGGAGATAATAATATGCCATCAACGTTCAAGCTTCTTTCTTACTCTGATATATCACCTGAAACACAAATTACACAACCCTCACATACCGCGCTACAAGAGGATCCGGCAAAAACCGTATTAACTGATTTAAACAAAATAAAGGCGTTCACAATCGATGCCGCTGCCACTATAGATTTTGCCAATTCTAAAATGATCGCCTGTGGCGTTCGATTACTGTTTGTTATGAACGTTGATAACAAACTGGTCGGCCTGGTAACCGCGAGTGATTTATTAGGAGAAAAACCCATAACACACCTGCAAAAACATGGAGGCACCAGAGCGAATATACTTGTACAGGACATCATGACCGCGCGTGACAAATTAAAAACATTACAAATGGCCGATGTAGCGAAAGCGAAAGTGGGTAACATTATCGAAACACTGAAGGCGTTTGGTCGACAACACATACTGGTTGTAGACAAACTGGATGACGGAACAAGTGAACGAATTTGTGGTATTTTTTCAACAAGCCAGATAAGTCGGCAGCTTGGCATCGAAATCAATATTACACCAATAGCAAATACCTTTGCCGAGGTCGAAAGCGCAATTGCATCTTCGTTTTAACTATAGCAACTTAACTACAGCAACTTAACTACACCACGGCTCTAAAAGCTGATTAACCTGATACATAAATTAAACTGCGCTGACTGAACAATGTCAGTGCAGTTTTTTATCATTTCAAATGGTTTCCCAGACTTTTTGTTACAATTTCATACACATCCCTGGATAAATTTTTTGAGTCTCTGATTCGCTCAAGTTGAGCAATCATAAGCTGTTGACGATGGCTGTCATATTTTTTCCAGAAACTGAAACCGCCCACCAGGCGAGATGCTATCTGAGGATTCATCGCATCTATTTTTATGACGTGGTCTCCTAAAAAGGAATAACCCTCTCCATTGGCCGAATGATAATGTATTTGGTTACCCTGACTGAATGCACCGATCAAGGCCCGCACCTTGTTTGGGTTCCTGATAGAAAATCCTGCGTGTGACGTCAGCTCCCTGACCCGCTTTAATGTATCCGGATGTTGTGATGTTGCCTGAATCCCGAACCACTTATCTGTGACTAATGCGTCGCCCTTCCATTTCTCGTAAAAATCGCCTATTACCGACTCCCGTTCCTTACAATCCTGGTTCACTATTTCAGAAAATGCAGAAATCGTATCTGTCATATTATTTGACTTATAAAACTGTTCAATACACAGATCCACAATTGACTGTTCACCAAGCTGCATTAAATAGGTCAGGCACATATTCTTCAAACTACGTTTTCCTATCGATTCAGAATCAATACGATATTCGCCCTCTTGCTTATTTGCTTCATACTTACTGATTAATAATTGTTTGAGCGACCGGGCAATTTCCTTCTTCATAAAATTACGCACATAGTGAATTGCATCCGGGTCAACAACACCCATAAACTCGGAAATATATGTTTCAGCGGGTAAAGCCAATGATTGTGCGATTAATGCATTGTCCATACGAGCATCTTCCAGGTTATGACTAATCGCATTAATTATTGACTCATCAAATTTCAGCGTCTTTCCTGCCTGGTGATCGCTAATAAGACCCATAATAGCTTTAACAAATAATTGCTGACCCGCTTCCCAGCGGTTAAATCCATCATTATCATTTGACATCAAGAAACAACGTTGAGCATCAGTCAGGTTAACATCAAGCTTTATCGGCGCTGAAAATCCTCGCAAAATTGAAGGCACAGGCTCACTATCAACATCCACAAACGTAAATTCCTGTTCACGCCCCGTGACGTTTAATATTTTTGTGCCACTGGTAGCTTCATCTTCACCTTGCAGTCTGAGTGGAATGTCATTCCCCTGCTTATCCAGCAAACCTGTCGCAAGTGGTATTTGGAAAGGACTTTTTTCATTTTGCCCCGGCGTCGGAGGGCAATCCTGTTTGACTGACAACGTATATGTTTTATTGTCCGCATTGTAGTGACAATTCACCTGCAATTCCGGTGTACCGGCCTGACTGTACCAACGGCGAAATTGTGTCAGATCAATATCTGAAGCATCTTCTAACGCCTTTACAAAATCGTCTGTTGTGACGGCCTGTCCGTCATGTCGATCAAAATAAAGGTCCGTGCCTCTTCGGAAACTTTCTGGCCCAAGCAAATTATGAAGCATTCGCACTACCTCGGCCCCTTTGTTGTATACCGTCGCAGTGTAAAAATTATTAATTTCCACATAGGATTCCGGGCGAATCGGGTGCGCCATAGGGCCCGCGTCTTCACGATACTGATGTATACGTAGCAAATTAACATCTTCTATGCGCTTTACGCTTCTGGATGTCATGTCAGCACTAAATTCCTGATCCCTGAAAACCGTAAAACCTTCTTTAAGGCTTAGCTGAAACCAATCACGACATGTCACCCGGTTACCCGACCAATTATGGAAATATTCATGACCGATAACACCTTCTATACCCTGATAATCACTGTCCGTTGCGGTTTCCGGTTTGGCCAACACATATTTCGAATTAAAGACATTAAGCCCCTTGTTCTCCATTGCGCCCATATTAAAGTCATCAACCGCCACCACAACATATGTATCCAGGTCATACTCACGACCATATACTTCTTCATCCCATTTCATGGAATTCTGCAGTGATTTCATCGCATAATCACATTTATCAATATTGTGGGCTTCTACATAGATATAAAGTGAAACGGTTTTGCCAGACATCGTAACGAACTTGTCTTCGATGCAAGACAAATCACCGGCGACTAACGCAAATAAATAAGATGGTTTTGGAAAGGGGTCCTGATATTCAAACCAGTGCTGATTATTGTCCAACTCTCCCTTGCCAATGCAATTACCGTTGGACAAAAGTACCGGATATTTTGTCTTGTTTGCTATGATGCTTGTTGAATATTTTGTCATAACATCCGGCCGATCCAGAAAATATGTTATTTTCCGGAATCCTTCGGCTTCGCATTGAGTACAAAAATTTCCGCTGGACAGATATAAACCGCTCAAGGAAGTATTATTCTCAGGATTGATTTTTACTTCGATTTCTAAACAAAATACTGAATCAGGCACCTGGTGGATGAGTAAAGAATCGGGGTCAATCGTGTAGTCATCTTTATTTAGCTCAACATCATCAATTTTTATCGATAACAAACACAGCTCTTCCCCATCAAGCCGCAATGCCGTACCCGAATTTACACCAGACTCTCTATCGATCATTAACCTGGATTTGACGATCGTGGCATCTTCTTTCAGATGGAATGTTAAATGAACCTCCTCAATTCTGAAAGCCGGCGGCTGGTATTCGCTCAGGCGAATTGTTTTTGGAGTACTTGTTTCACTCAATTTGTGCATACTATTGATCCTGCTCCGTATGTGACCGATTTGTTAAAAATCTAACTAGAAAGATAACATTATCAAGCAGAGTATTAAACAGTGGGCCAGGTGCCCGGAGAAAAGTTTTATGAATAACACAAAAAGTAAACGACCATGAACCTGACCCATAAACAACTGGATCAGGATCTCTTAACCGCAACTTATATATTGATATGCGACACAACTTTGTACATGAATGTACTCAGGCGACGCAACTAAGCCTCTATCGTAATTTTCCTTGGTAATACGTCTTCGATTTTGGGTATTATAATTTCTAACACACCATGCTTACCTTTAGCGCTTATTTTATTTTCATCAACTGCCTCAGGCATGCTAAAGCGACGATAAAATCGACCACTTGAACGCTCTACTCTCTGATAACCATCCTGTTCAGATTTTTTTTCTGCTTCACGATGACCTGAGATGGTTAATACGCCTTTTTCCATAGTGATATCAATATCCTTCGGATCTATGCCAGGTATTTCCGCAAAAATGACATACTTGTCCTTTTCTTCCTTCACATCAACCCTGGGTATCCAGTCAGCATTTGTGTCAGATACGGCCCGTTCTGCCCGGTTAAATACAGGTTTTTCATAAATATTAAAAAGTTCATTACTTAACTGATTAAACAATCGGTTAGGCTCATATCGTGTTAAAAACATATGCTCATCTCCTTCAATCTATATTCAGGTCTTAGTATTGATATAAGGGCACAGGAAAATAATTCAATGCCGTTCTTTAAAAATAATTCAGTATTGATTAACATAGGGTCTTGCACTCACTTTTCAAGGCCACTAAATTCCAGAAAAGTTTCCGTTAATATCATCTCTCACTGATAAAAAATGAACTCACCCAAACCATTTTCAGAATCCAGCGAACAAAACAAGGACCCGATACTTGCCGTCCTGCGAGAAGTTTTTTCAGATAGCAGACGCGTTCTGGAGATCGGTAGCGGCACTGGCCAACATGCTATCTATTTTGGGAAGAATTTACCGTCTGTAACCTGGCATACCAGTGACGTCATTGACAATCATCCTGGCATCCATGCCTGGTTAAATGAATCATCACTGGAAAATGTCAAGCCACCACTCAAGCTTGACGTTTCCAATGTTCAATGGCAGGAGATGGAATTTTTCGATGGTATATTCAGCGCTAACACAGTGCACATCATGCATTGGCACAATGTTATTGATATGTTCGCAGGCGCAGGACAGGTCTTGACTGTTGGTGGCATGTACTGCCTTTATGGCCCCTTCAATTACAACGGCCAATATACAAGTCAAAGCAATGCCAGCTTTGATCAATGGCTAAAGACACGTGACCCTGGAAGTGGCATCCGGGATTTCGAAGCATTAAATAAATTAGCGCTTGACGCAGGGTTACAGCTTATAAAAGATTATGAGATGCCGGCGAATAACCGGCTTCTGGTCTGGAAAAAAATACCTGATACTGTCTGATATTTCCAGAGGTTCTTCCCGACCGTCATGCTTTACGCTCTCTTCTGATATTTATTCAGGCACACTTTGATCAATAGTAAATACTACCTGCGGCCTGTCCCCGACCTGAGCGATATACTTCACCGTCATATTTGCACCACTGAAATTTTGTGGCAAATAAAATACCCACGAATCCCTGGCGGATTTTTTAATATTTTTAGCGTACAGTCGATCATTTAATTTCACATCAATGGATTTGATAACCAGCCCTCGAAGCTTTAAATGTTTCTTCAGAGCAATCTGATATCGACCATCTGCATACATAATATCTGCTTTTACCGGACTTCCATGTATATTAACAATACAAAATGACTCTCGCTTGAATGTCGGCCCTTCGGCAATAACTGACATCTGGTATTTACCTTCTGTGGCAGCTTTCAACCACGCACTATATACGCCATCACCGGCTTGTGAATCCGGCCTTTTGCCGTTATCCAACAAGCCGTCATAAGATGTCTTGCCTCCCGGTTTCCCGTAGTGAAAACTGAAATCGACATGATCAAGAAACGTCTTATCTATAACAGTCGCATTATCCTCTAATAATCTTGCATAAATAAACTGTTCCTCCCCCTGCAAAATATGATTAAGCTGTTTGTTAACAGAGAGTTTCAGATTGCTCAACACCATGACCCGATTATCCGGATCGATTTTTGAATCCATTTGCCAGGTACCGATATCAGGGAGATTAACGGTCACAAGATCAAATCCCTTTTCATGACGCCATTTCACGTTGCCTGGATGACTCTCACTATCAAATAATTTCCCATCTGGCATTAATATTCGTGCTGGTTTCGAATTAACATCATGAAAAACCAGTAAAGTCATCTCTTCAATACTTTCATCTACTATAAAAATATTGTCCTGAACAGGCACTGTGTTTATCGGGAATGACTTATCAAAAAGACGCAGAAAAATTCGTTGCAAATTTTCAGCACGCTCGACCTTTTCATACCAGCCGTCTGTGGCAACCGCGATCGATTTAAGCAACTCATGATCAGCTTCATTTGATAATGCGACCGTATGCACTGTCACATTGTTTTGTCGTAATCGTGGCAAAATTTCATTGAGTATCTGGGCGCGGGAACGTTCATTAACTTCGACGTCTTGCGACATATCCACCACCCCATCACTGAGCAAAACAATAATTCGGCGGGTAGCGGGGTCAGGATTGTTCCAGTCAACAGATGAGAGTTGCAATACTTCTTCAAGGTTAGTAAATACACCCCGGGAGTGAATTTTATCGGCTTCCTGGCGTGCCTTGTTACGCCAATTGTCATTCACCGGGCCCGGAGGCACATTCTTATCCACATACCCGGCAAACGTCCACATTCCCGCGCGGGCATTCTCCGGTAACAAACCAATCAGTAACCGCACTGCAGCACGCCGCAGATATTCAGGATCATTGTGTTTCATACTACCCGAAACGTCGATCAGCACGCGCAAGTCCACATTCGACTCTACAGAAGAATCGGCACTGAATACCGGATCACAGGCTGTTGTTAACAACACGAGGAACAACGCACTTCGTACCAGACCGGCTCCTTGTAAATAGAGCCATTGCATTATCGCTACCTTTTAAAGGTGTCTTAACGAAATAACGGCAAGTTATTGGAAATATCGAGTTTTTTTATTATTTCACATTGCGGGCAAAGACAAAATATCATAATAAATAAAGCACTTCTGATTAATAAACCCGGCCTGCCGCAACAAAATGCTCACGCCAATAAGGATCACTCAATTTAGAAACCATCACCTTTTTCCCTGAGGATGGCGCATGAATAAAACGGCTTTTTCCTGCATAAATACCTACATGCGAAGCTTTTTTACGCGTTAATTTAAAAAATACCAAATCACCCTTTCGTAATTCAGATATTTTGATATGTTTTGTATTGTAATAAAGCGACAAGGCCGTACGTGGCACTTTTATACCCACTTTTTTATAGGAAAAATAAACCAGCCCACTACAATCAAACCCCTTCGCGCTGGCACCACCATAACGATAGGGCTTACCGACAACACCCTG
>JAUWSG010000120.1 GCA_030610155.1 Gammaproteobacteria bacterium | reverse complement strand
GCTGTGCGTATAATATAGCCGCCTCCATTAGAGGCTTTTGCAAATTCTTTCACAATATTGGTAAGACGATCTCTTTCTTGTTCGTCTTCGATTTTTTGAGAAACACCGATATGATTCAGGTGTGGCATATAAACAAGAAATCGTGCAGGAATAGAAACTTCGGTTGTCAGTCGTGCACCTTTGGTTCCCAGTGGGTCTTTGATGACCTGTGTGAGAACTTTCTGGCCCTCTGTTAATAATTTGGTAATAGGCAGGACTTCCCGTATTTTTTCTTCAGGGTTATCGTTGTCTATGATTGCCTTGTTTGGTGGGACGATATCAGAAGCATGTAAAAAGGCGGTGCGATCAAGACCTATTTCAAGAAAGGCGGCTTGCATACCCGGAAGGACCCGTGAGACCTTGCCATTATAAATATTACCCACCAGTCCCAGGCGGCTGCTTCTTTCGATATAAATTTCCTGTAATGCACCATTTTCCAGGATCGCAATACGCGTTTCACTTGGTGTAACATTGATAAGGATTTCTTTGCTGGTCATATTACAGGTATTACATTCATGTCAGTTTGGTATCCTGGGAGCCTGTCGGATTTAGGAAGAATCTACTGCGGTGGCGGGAAACCGGCCCAGTTCCCCGATCTTTTTCGTTAAATAGGTCCACTATTCGCCTCAAAAGATCGAAAAACTGGGCCGGCTTCCCACCACCTCGCAACGATTCCCTAAGTCCGACAGGCTCCTGGTATATGAATACCGGATTCCTGAAGAATTTTTGCCGTCTCAAACAGCGGCAAACCCATTACGCCGGAGTAGCTCCCGGAAATGTTGCTGATAAAAACAGCGCCTATTCCCTGTATGGCATAACTGCCGGCCTTGTCCCCGGACTCACCGCTTAGCCAGTATCGTTCGCGTTCTTCTGGCGTAGTGTGCCTGAAAGTGACGCTGCTGGTGCAAACAGCGGTAAAATCCTTGTTTCTGGTGATCAAGGCAATTGCTGAAATAACATCATGGCTTTTACCGGACAACTGTTCAAGCATATTTAAGCTATCCTCTCTGTTTTTGGGCTTCCCAAAAATAGTGTTATCTGAAGTGACTACAGTGTCTGCGCCCAATACCGGCAAACAAGGCATAGAAGGGATGGCTTGTTGCTGTAGTGCCCGGCCAGCGCGTGCTTTTTCTATTGCAACTCGTAATGCGTAGTCTACAGGTGATTCCTGCGGGCGGGGAGTCTCATTTATTTGTGGAGCAAGAAGCTGATAGCGTACCTTGATCTGGTCCAGTAATTGCTGGCGTCGTGGTGATGAAGATGCAAGATAAATTTGTGGGTTAGCTACATTCATTATTTGGTTATACGGGCTTTCAGCCGCCGCGGTGATAAGGGTGATTTCTTAATATGCTCCAGGCACGGTAAAGTTGTTCTGCCAGTACGACTCTTACGATCGGATGAGGCAGGGTAAGGGGAGATAATGACCATGATAACTCTGCTTGTTGTTTGCAGCTTTGATCGAGCCCCTCTGGTCCACCGACCAATAATGCAATATCGCGTCCATCGTGCATCCAGTCATTCATGCGTATTGCGACCTGGTTTGTGTCCCAGGACTGTCCTTCAATTTCCATGGCAATAATCAGTGTATTTTTTGGAACAGCGGACAATAGTCGTTCGCTTTCCTTTTGTAATATCTTTTTTGTGTTGCTTCCCTTGTTTCTTTTTTCTGCCGGTATTTCAGTTAACTTTAATGCGCATTCCGGCGGCATACGTTGCGCATATTCCTTGTAACCTTCATTGACCCATGAAGGCATTTTCTGGCCAATTGCGATGAGGTTTATCTGCATTGTAAGTTTAGCTCAAGATCGTTGAATTAAGACCATTTTACCACGGGGCGCACGGGGAAGAGCTTTAAATGATAAAACCGTTTTTTACCACGGAGGTCACGGAGAAAATCTTTTTGGCTTTAGTTCCCTCTCCCTTTGGGAGAGGGCCAGGGTGAGGGTGGGATTTGAATTCAAGTCCATTATTTTTATTTTACTCCGCCCCTCATCCTAACCTTCTCCCAAAGGGAGAAGGAACTTAAATCAATAAAAGGTTTTTCTCCGTGACCTCGGCAAAGCTACCGCGTCCTGCTATCGCCCCTTACCTACATCCCTGTAGGCAACTGCGTCCTGCGTTGCCCTACCTTCATACATCCATGTATTCGTCCGTGGTAAAAAATGGTTTTATCATTTAAAGCTCTTCCCCGTGCGCCCCGTGGCAAAATGGTTTTGGTTAGTTGTTATTTCCCCGCAGGTGAGACATCCAGGTTTTGTGGTTGTTCATCCGCATCCCAATCCCAGAGTCTTTCCAGGCCGTAAAATTCACGTACAGATGGCAGCATGATATGTGCAACGACATCACCCAGGTCAACCAGTATCCATTCAGCTTCGCGTTCACCTTCTATGCCTAAAGGGGTTATTCCCCGGTTCTTTGCTTCTACGGCGACATTGTTCGCGAGCGCTTTAACGTGACGATTTGATGTTCCACTGGCAATGATCATCACATCCGTGATGTCCAGTTTGCCTCTTACATTTATAACGTGTATATCGACTGCTTTAAGGTCGTCAAGTGCATTTACTACAATTTGAGATAAATTTTCTGTGTCTGTCACTACTGTGTTTCCTGTGTATGTTAGGTTAAATACAAATGTCTGGCATAAATAAAATCCAAAACATCTTGCGGTAATAAATGTAACGGGTTTTTACCGTTACGTATCAAGTCGCGTATTCCACTTGATGAGATGTCGAGTTTCCTGATGGGGAACAATATTATATTTCCCGTTTCTTTTTTCCTTAAAGCCATTTTGTCGTGAACAAGCCGGGTATGCAGAATTGATTTTATTTCTTCGTCAATATCGCTTGCTGTTTCTGCTGAGTCGATATCCCAGCCTGGTCTGTGAATAACGATGATATGCGCCAGTTCCAGAATGTCATGCCATCGATGCCAATGTTTTAGACTCAAAAATGCATCAGTGCCAAGAAACAGATAAAGTGGCGCATCGGGCTGTTTTTCCTTGATGCTGACCAATGTGTCAACCGTGTATGATGGCCCTTCCCGATGTATTTCAATATCATCAATACTTACATTTTTATGGCCGGCAATTGCCAGGCGCAACATTTCCAATCGTTGTTCATTGCTGGCGACGGCCGCTTTTTTGATGGGCGGTGTGCTGCATGGGATGAGGCGCAACTCTTCGAGATCAAAGTTTTCCAGGATTTCGATAATTACGCGCAAATGCCCAAAATGAACCGGGTCGAATGTGCCGCCAAAAATGCCGATAGGTTTCATTGGGAAAAATAAAAATCAGTTAGCCGCGAATGTGCCCGTCGCCGATGACAATATATTTTTGTGATGTCAGGCCTTCGACACCCACCGGTCCTCTTACATGAATTTTGTCAGTGCTGATACCGATCTCGGCACCCAGGCCATATTCAAAACCATCGGCAAAACGTGTCGATGCGTTTACCATCACAGAGCTGGAGTCAACTTCTGACATGAAACGTCTTGCGTGTGTGATGTCTTCAGTGACGATGCTTTCGGTATGGCCGGAGCTGTGTTTATGAATATGATCAATCGCATCGTCAAGGTCATTGGTGACCTTGATGGATAAAATGGGCGCCAGGTATTCAGTGTCCCAGTCTTCTTCAGTAGCAGATTTGATATTGGGTAAAATGTCCCGTGTTTTATCACAGCCACGTAATTCGACACCTTTGTCTTTATAAAGTTTATCGAGTTCAGGCAGGATCTGTTCGGCTACCGTGCTGGCGACCAGTAATGTTTCCATCGCATTACAAACGCCATAACGGTGTGTTTTTGAGTTAAATGCGATATCTGTGGCTTTTTTCAGGTCTGCCTTGGCATCTATATAGACGTGGCATATGCCATGTAAATGTTTAATGACTGGAACACGCGCTTCATTCGAGATGTTTTCTATCAGGCCTTTGCCGCCGCGTGGCACAATGACATCAACATAATCTTTCATGCGGACAAGTTCCATTACTGCTGCACGATCGGTGATGTTAACAACCTGGACCGAGTCTGCAGGTAGTCCTGTTTTTTCCAGGCCGGCATGGATATATGATGCAATTGCCTGGTTTGAATGAATGGCTTCTGAGCCGCCTCGCAGTATTGCCGCATTGCCTGACTTGAGGCAGAGTCCGGCGGCGTCCGCTGTCACATTCGGGCGTGATTCATAAATAATACCGATGACCCCCAATGGGACCCGCATTTGTCCTACCTGTATTCCGGATGGACGGTATGTCAGGTTGCTGATTTCACCAATGGGGTCAGGTAATGCGGCGATTTCTGTCAGGCCTTCTGCCATTGCATCGATACGTTCTGCATTTAATTCCAGACGATCAAGTAAGGCCGCATCCAGTCCGTGTTTCTTGCCGGCATCAAGATCTTTGCTGTTTATGGCGATCAGCGCTGTTTTATTTTCCATGATACTGTCGGCAATCGACAGTAAGGCATCATTTTTGATGCGGGTTGTTGCCTGTGACAAAATGCGTGATGCGACACGGGCCTGACGCCCTAATTGGTTAATATAGTTTCTTACATCCATTGTGTTTATTGCTCTAGAGGTTGCGTATTCAGGGTTTTATTTCGGTTAAAAAACAATCGGTTAAGCTGTTTTTCTGCGTCCGGGGGCTGTTTTGAACAAATTAACACCGGCCATCAGAAGGCTCAATTGTAACAGTTCGTCCCAAATATTGCCTGTTTCTGCACCTTTCATTACCTGGTCAACGTGCCCGGATTTAACCACTAATCCTTGCCAGAAAGCAGCCCGGTGTTGCTGCAAGCAGTTTCTTAGTAGAGGTTTGCGTTTTTCCCAGATGTAGTGTTTTTTCAGGACAGCATCAACAGCTGCGCCTTTTTCCACTTCGGCGCGCATCACGCCTAGTTCTCGAATATCCTTGCTTAAAGCCCAGAGGATAATGACAGGCTCGATACCTTCACCGCGTAAACCTTCCAGGATGCGTGACGTGCGTGCCGGATTAGCGGCCAACGCAGCATCTGTCAGATCGAATACGGTGTGACGAGAGTTATCTGAAACACAGGCGAGTATCTCATCAACCCCGATGTTTGCTTTACCATTTTTTGAATTACCGTAGTACAGAGATAGTTTTTCAATTTCCTGTACCGCGGCAAGCAGGTTTCCTTCTGTGCGGTCTGCTAACAGTTTAATTGCTTCGCTGCTCGGTATCAGTCCCGCTGTGCTTAATCGTTTTTCAATCCAGTCCGGAACTTGTTTGAGCTCTATGGGCCATACCTGGCAGACAAGACCGGCCTTGTCGATATGTTTGAACCATTTACTTTTGCAGGATTGCGCATCGATCTTTCCACTAATAATGAGCAGTACGGTGTCTTCCGGGGGGCGTTCAAGGTATTCAACGATAGCCTTGCTGCCTGCCGCGCCCGGTTTGCCACTGGGGATGCGTAGTTCTATCAGGCGTTGTTCGGAAAACAGGGAAAGTGTGTTGGCTTCGGCAAGTAAGGTGTCCCAGTCAAAACTGGCGTCTACATGTAGCACCAGGCGCTCTGTGAAACCCCGTTTACGTGCAGTTTGGCGTATTTTGTCGCAGGCTTCATTTAACTGTAAAGGTTCATCACCACTCACAAGGTACACCGGCAACATTTCATTGTTCTTACATTTGTTCAAATGTGTGCTGAGCTGAGTGTTATTAGCTTTCATGATTGACCCATCGCTTTACGATTGTGTGGCAGCCTGTAATCTTCTTAGAATTTGCCGGACTGCGTCTGCCATCATTTCCTGTTGCAATGTTTCCTGCTCAGATGATTTTGCCAGCACTTGTGTTTCGTTGAATGTTTGTTCTCTGGAGGTGTGAACAGTCTGCCGGGCCAGCAGGGTTTTTCCATCCGGGTCCTTTAATTCAAACGTGATTGAATAGTTGAGCTGAAATTCTTTAACCAGTGTAGATGAGCCGGAAGACAAGAGCCGCTGGTTGAATCTCTCGCCGGAAAGAACCAGGATGGCCGTCGCCGCCGCGCTGTCAGGCAAGGGTGAGTCAATTTGATCTGTTACGGTAATATCGTGTTTGCGCAAGGCATATCCAAGCTTGCTGGATATCCGGGTGGCCGGGCGGCTGTCCTGAATGTAGGTGACTGCCATGACCGGGGGCAATGTGACTGAGCCACGCAGATGAAACCCGCAGCCACTGAGTAGCAGCGGTATTAAAGCGAGGGCAACAAGCTGCGCCATGGCAGTGGATGCGCTGGATGTCCGTATTTTAACTGGCAACGATATTTACCAGTCTGCCAGGCACAACAATCACTTTTTTGACCTCTTTATCTTCGATAAAACGTTTCACATTGTCATCATTCATAGCGATCTTTTCAATCCCGGCCTTGTCTTCATTAACCGCAATCTGTATACGCCCGCGTAATTTTCCATTTACCTGTACCATTATTTCTATTGTGTCCCGTACCAGCGCAGATTCATCCAGGGTTGGCCAGGGTGTATTAATGATAGCATCCTTATGTCCCAGCGCATGCCACAAGGTATGCGTAACATGCGGTATGATAGGTGATAAGGTCAGGGTGCAGATTTCCAGTGCTTCCTGCATAGTGGCCCGGCCCTGGTCTGTCTTGTCGTCAAATTTATAAAGTGCATTGACCAGTTCCATGGCGGCCGCGATGGCGGTGTTAAAAGTAAAACGGCGTTGAATATCGTCAGTTACTTTTTTCAGCATTTCATGTGTCTGTCGCCGGATATTTTTTTGGTCGTCAGAGAGTTTATCAAGTGTGTCCAGCTGAACTGTTTCGCCGCCCGCGACATGATTATGCGCAAGTTTCCATAAGCGTTTGAGGAATCGAAATGCGCCGTCAACGCCGGTATCAGACCACTCTAGTGATTGCTCTGGTGGTGAGGTGAACATCATAAACAGACGCGCAGTGTCCGCACCATATTTTTTAATCAGGCCTTCAGGGTCGACAGTATTGCCTTTTGATTTTGACATTTTTACGCTGTCTTTCAGTACCATGCCCTGGGTCAGTACATTGGTAAAGGGCTCATCAACCGCTACCAGCCCGGCATCACGCATCAGCTTCTGGAAAAAACGTGCGTATAGAAGATGTAAGACAGCATGTTCAACACCTCCGATATATTGGTCGACAGGGAGCCAGTAATTGGCACGTTCATCGAGCATGGCTTTATCGTTATCAGGGCAGCAGAACCGGGCGTAATACCAGGAAGATTCCATAAACGTATCAAACGTATCTGTTTCACGTTCAGCGTCACCGTTACATTTCGGGCAAGTGGTCTTGTAAAATTCCGGCATGCTCTTGATCGGTGAACCTACCCCATCAAACGCAACATCTTCGGGTAAAATGACGGGTAAATCTTTTTCCGGGACGGGTACATTGCCGCATTGTTTACAATAAATGATGGGTATCGGGTCACCCCAATAGCGTTGACGTGAAATTCCCCAGTCACGCAAGCGGTAATGTATTTGCTTCTTGCCTTTGTTGTTTTTCTCCAGCCAGGATGCGATCGCATTAAATGCCTGTTCAGATGTCAGATCAGTGAACGGGCCAGAGTCCTGCAGTTTGCCTTTTTGGGTAAACGCGCCCTTGTCCAGATCCACTTCGGTTTTATCTGTTGGGTAAATGACCTGCTTGATGGGTAACGCATATTTTTGTGCGAACTCCCAGTCTCTCTGGTCATGTGCCGGAACTGACATGACGGCACCTTCGCCATAACCCATTAAAACAAAATTTGCCGTAAAAACCGGGAGCGTATCACCGGTAACCGGGTGTAATGCTTCTATGCCGGTATCCATGCCCTTTTTTTCCATCGTTTCCATTGCGGCTTCGCTGGTGTCGATGGTTTTGCATTCTTCGATAAAATCATTGAGCGCCGGATTTGATTCTGCCGCCTCTATTGCGAGTGGATGTTCCGGTGCGACGGCCAGATAGGTCACGCCCATCAACGTGTCAGGTCGAGTAGTGAAAACTTTTAAAAGAACGTCTTTCCCGGAAACGGTAAATTTGACTTCCACACCTTCAGAACGGCCGATCCAGTTGCGTTGCATGGTGCGCACCTGATCGGGCCAGCCGTCGAGTTTGTCAATCTCGTCGAGCAGTTCATCGGCATAGTGGGTGATCTTTAGAAACCATTGTGGAATTTCTTTTTTGACAACCTGTGTGCCGCATCGCCAGCAACAGCCGTTTTCAACTTGTTCATTTGCCAGTACGGTTTGATCGACTGGACACCAGTTGACTGCGGCCACTTTTTTGTAGGCCATGCCTTTTTCAAACAGTTTGGTAAATAGCCATTGTTCCCAGCGATAATAATCCGGATCGCAGGTGGCGATTTCCCGTGACCAGTCATAAGCGAACCCAAGGCGTTTGAGTTGGTCGCGCATATAGTCAATGTTTTCATAGGTCCACTTTGCCGGCGGGACCTTGTTCTTGATTGCTGCATTTTCAGCCGGTAGTCCGAAGGCATCCCAGCCCATGGGTTGCAGTACATTTTTACCCTGCATGCGCTGAAAGCGGGAAATAACATCACCAATGGTGTAATTACGTACATGCCCCATATGCAGCCGGCCACTGGGGTAGGGAAACATGCTGAGACAGTAGTATTTTTCTTTTGCCGGATCTTCAGAAACGGCAAAACTATTGTGTGTTTCCCAATACGTTTGGGCCGATTGTTCTATTTTTTCCGGGTGATACTGTTCTTCCATTTTTTTCCTGTCTCTGCAAATAAAATCAGATGCCAAGGATACAGCAGGAGCCGAAGCCGGGACAATAATATTAAAATATGACGTGAAATTAGGTCAAAAAGACCATTTAAGCATGGAGGATACCGTATAAGCCTGCATATTTCAGGGTAAATCTGGTGAATTTGAGTGATCCTGAAAAAAATTATTTCACCGCAAAGACGCAAAGAACGCAAAGCAAATCACTCTATTTTAAAACCATAATTTTTTTCAATATTTTTAGTTTTAATCATTCTTTGCGCGCTTTGCGCGCTTTGCGTCTTTGCGGTGAAATGGTTTTTTTAGGGTTACCAAAGATTGTTTTGCCCGGTTGCCCTGAGGATAGAATCATTCATGCAATATTAGGGTTATCCCGCATTTGCT
>JAUWSG010000001.1 GCA_030610155.1 Gammaproteobacteria bacterium | reverse complement strand
TATGAAGTCTATATATGAAGTCTATATATGAAGTCTATATATGAAGTCTATATATGAAGTCTATAATAGTTACTGTTTGTGTTACTGTGCATTTTAGCGTTCATGGGAAACCTGTAAATTATTGACAATAATGAAACACTCACACCAGACTTTATTAATTATTCTTTTCATCTCCCTCATGGCGGCAAACGCTCCCCGTGTCAGTAGCGAGACATTAACAGAGAAAAACATTTCCGCAAATACGACAGATAGTGCTGCGGACGGAACAAGGCGAATAGTCCCTTTTGTCACTCTTCGAAATAAAACCGGTAGTGATAAAGCTTCGAATTTTTTCGGTGGCGAACGCAGTGATTTGCGTGCCGGATACTGTGATATATCTCACCTGCCACTCAAAATTTTGAAACCTGTTGCGAAAGTAGCGTCGTTTTATGTGCCCGAAGAAATTGTGAAACTGGATGCAGTCAGGCTATCGCCCGTCGAGGACATCTGGTCAGGCATAGAGAGTACCTTGAACGGACTATCACCCGTACTGTATACGCACGGATATTTTGTCAGCTTTGAAAGAGGATGCAGACGAGCTTCACTGCTTCAGGAATCACTTGGCTTAAATGGACGGCTGGTATTATTCAGCTGGCCATCAGATGGTGTAATAGTGAATTACACCCGCGATGAGTCTGACCTGTTCTGGAGCGTTGATCCGTTGCATCATACACTGCTCGATATGATCGATCGCTTTGGTAAAGGCAAGATCAATCTTGCTGCGCACAGTCTTGGTTCACGCGGAGTCATGCTTGCTCTCATCCGACTGGCGCAGGCGAAACAGGGCAATAAACCATTAATAAACCAGGTTGTTCTTGTCGCGCCTGATATCGATGCCGCTATATTTGAACAGTACCTGCCAGTTATCCATCCGCTGGCGCGAAACATCACAGTGTATGTTTCTAATAAAGATAGTGCATTGGCAGTCTCAAGGCAGCTTCATGGTTATCCGCGTCTGGGTGAAGCCGGCGCACATTTAGAAGGCCTGACAGGAGTAGAAATTATCGATATTTCAGACACCCCTGTGCGTCAGCCCTCTGGTCATGTCTATCATATTTATCACAAAGATGTTGTTAATGATCTTAGACAGCTTTTAAATGAGAACAAACCAGCATCGCAACGCAGAAACCTCAAGCAGAGTGGTGAAAACCTTTGGCGCTTGCAACAGGGCGAGGCTGGTAAATAAGCGTACAAAATTTACTGAATTCCCATCTTCGCGGGAATGGCGCGTTAATGGGACATCTGATGCCCCGGCATGTTCGCCCACCAGCCATACCTACCATCTACACCACAACATTGTGATCAAAATTTTTGATCAGTTTGTAAATGACGATAAGTCGGAATCGAAACACAGAAATCTCAAACAGACTTGCAAAACCGTTGGCGGCTGCAATTGTTACCAGCAATCATAGTTGTAATGCGGACGTTTTCTCACCCAAACACCCGGTTCCATTGCTCAACCGTGAGTATTTCGCGCATTGATTGTCTTACCCCGACGATCTCTTGCAACGTCCTGGCCCGGGTGCTATCCCAGGGTTTCAACAGCTCGATAAGTCCGTTTGCCGACGATTCCCACTTCACTGATTCGGCGATGTAGGCTTCGACCGTTGCTACAACTGCCTTTTCGTATTGACGTGCCAGTTGTTGTAGCTCCTCCGTAAGTTTCACTGCTCGTTCACGCTTATCAATATCCTCTATTTCCATGCAGCGCGCACGCAACACTTCTGGATTCAGGAAACTCACCGCTTCCGGATCTGAGTGAAAAAAAAAGTTAATGGTCGCTATGGTGACGAGTACTGGCATGTACTAAGCCTCCGAAAGTGTGTAAGAAGCAATTGCCTTGCCGGTCTGGTTGAGTACTTCTACAACCTTGGCCCATTCGTCAGGAGTCATAGAAGTGTGAAGCTCGTCCTGCAGACCCAGCAGATCATTTCGCAGCCACTGCCGGCGCTTGTTATATATTTCGGTTGTCTGCCTGAGTTGAACTTCAGTGGTATCGTATATTTTGAGCATACGATCAAAGCTGTCAACGAATGCCTGATGCTCAGCAACCAGTTCTTGCGCTCTAAGCTTGATGCGCTGTGCAATCGAAATGAGTAATTCCTGTCTCTCGTTGTCGGCAATTTCGTCGAGTAATCCGTTCAGGTTACTTACCGCCGTATCGAGATCCGAGCGGCTCATGGTTGCGCATCCGGCGGCCAGCAACACCGAGGCTACTGCAAGCTTTAGCGCCCGCCTTCTGCTGAGTAGCATCGAATAGTTATGTTGTTTGGTTGTATTCATTTGGTGCCTCTTCTCAGGAAGGATAGAACGGGAAAACCAGTGGCGCGACAAACAAAGTAACAACATAGGTTAGCAGTAACAATGGTATGCCTAACTTAACAAAGTCTGTGAACTTGTAGCGACCAGGCTCAACCACCAGCGTTACCACCGGCGTCGATACCGGTGTTGAATAAGCAGCAGATGCAGCGATCAATACCGCCACTGCAAACGGATATGGCGAGACACCGATGTCAGCAGCAATGTAAATAGCAATGGGTGCAACGAGTACTGCCGAAGCAGTATTCGACAGTACCAGTCCAAGACCTGCTGTGAGGAAAAAGATCAGGCTCAGCATCATGTAGGGACCAGAATCACCAGCTGCCGACATCAGTGCATCAACAATGATCCTTGTACCACCGGTTTTGTCCAGTGCATCCGCCAGTGGCAGCATACCGGCAACCAGTACCAGGCTGCTCCAGTGAATAGCACGGTAAGCATCCTCCATGGTAAGGCAGCGTGTAAATATGGCAGCGAGTGAAGCCAGTATCACTGCGGGTACCAGCGACATTATATCGAATACAGTAAGCAGTACCATAGTGACCAGGATTATGAGTGCTACCGGCATACGGCGATAAGACGGTACTATTTCAGCATGTTCACTGGGAAGTTCAATCACTACGAAGTCGTGTGTATTTTGCTGCAGTTGTTGTATTTTTGACCAGTGGCCCACAACAAACAGACTATCAGCAGAACGCAACTTCACATCCTTGAAGTTAGCGACCGGTTGATTTGCGCGGCGCAGGCCGAAGACATGAAGATCATAGTTGGAACGGAATTCGGCGCTACGCAGTGATTTTTCGATCAGCTTCGATTCGGGGTGTATCATCACGGTGGCAGCGCTTATTTCCCATAACCAGCGCTGCTTGTTCTTTTCATTTTTTGGTAATCGTGTCAATGCTTGCTCTGAGATGACGTAATCAAGGTCTTCGAGCTTACCGACAACCAGCAAGTTATCCTCTGCATGCAGTTCGGTGCTGGCGACGGGAGCAGTAATACGATCTTCGCCACTCGACACCTGACGTAAAATGCCGAGAACCCTGACCCGATATTGGCTTTCCAGTAATGCTTCGGCGATGGTTTTGCCAACCAATGGGGAATTACTGTCAATGCGTAAATGGCAGTAGTCTTCACCGAGACGGAAATCATCCCATAGATCGTCAATGGACCGGCTGCGCTGATCAGCGTCTGATTTCTCTGTATTGCCAGAAAGCATATGTCGGCCAATGAGCAGGATATAAACGATTGCCACCACTAGCACGGCTAAACCGACCGGTGCAAAGCTGAAGAAACCGAAACCGCTAAAACCCGCTTCTTTCAACTCTTCGTGCACGACGATATTCGGTGTCGTCGCAATCAGCGTCAGCATGCCACTGATAAGTGCACTGTAGGACATGGGTATCAGCAAGCGTGAAGCATTAATCCTGGTTTCAGCGGCGATTCGCAACACGATGGGAATAAAGATGGCAACGATTGCGGTCGAACTCATTACCGCACCCAGTAATCCGGCGCTGAACATAACAAGAACCAATAACCGTGTTTCATTACTGCCGCCTTTTTTCAGGATCCAGTCACCCACAGCATTTGCAACGCCGGTACGGACCAGCATCTCACCAATCACAAGCAGGCCAGCAACCAGTATGACCACCGAACTTCCAAAACCTGCCAATGCCTCCCCGGTAGTGAGAACACCGCTAAGCATCAACGCCATTACTACCATCAAAGCAACAATGTCGAAGCGCACTCGATTACTGGCCATGAGTATGGCAGCAATCGCGATTACTGCAAAAACAAATGTACTTCCCTCTGTCATTAGTAAAACCCTCCGTTTTTATTCTATGCAGTCAAAGTAAGGCGTGCTTGTTGCCTCTTTTGTATTTTATTAGTGCCGGATTTACAAATATATTTTTATATATCCAGGCACCCCCGGAATACGCGAATCAAATTCTTTACGCACAGTATTGCTTTTAGTACGAAGATTAAAATGAACGGTATTAAAACCGAAGCCGATGTATTTGAAGGTATTGTGTTCGAATAGCAATTGAAAATCCTGCTGGCTGCCTTTGTAGTCGCCCACCTGTAACAGAAACAACTCTTGTCTGAATATGCCCTGCCATTTCTCGGTAAAATTCCATCTACCGCCAAGGACAGCAGTTGGTAGCGGTATTTTTGGTTCAGTATCAAAATCATCACGTTGAACAATCGTACCTGTAGTTGCCTCATAGCCGATCTCAATATCGAGACTGCGTATGTTCAAACCGGCGCCAATAAACATTTCGTAGTGGCGCTTGTTTAGAAAGGACCATGCATAACCAACTTTCAACAGATCAAAATTCCATTGAGTTTGAACAATAGAATCTCTGGGTATGATAATCCCGCCCTGAGGATCATCAGGGTCGCCAATCACAAATTCTTCCGATGCGATGGCTGTGCCACTCCGCCGACTGCGGTAATAGCTCCAGTCAATACGGTGCTGCTTGTTAAAACGATAACATCCTTCGATACGCAGAACGGTTTCGCTGGAGTCAATATCGAAGTTATCTTCAAGGTCGATGAGTGAGCCGAATCGAAACGGGCCGTGGTATCGAAGCTGCCGATGAGAAAACCACCAATACGAAGATTGAACCGCTCAGCCGGTGGCAGCTCGTCGTAACGGTCGTCTGCAAAAGCGTAAGAAAAACTGGCAAGGACCCAGGTTGACGCTAATACGACTACTGTGATGAATTGAGTGATTTTTTGTGATTCCATGTTCTTCCAGTTAATAATCATGCCAGATTTTTATTGGATTATGCATGTCCACGGCAATTACGTTTCTGGTAAAAAACCAATAAAACATACATACCTAATGCGGAAACAATATGTTTCAGAGAATGCCCGCTTATAAAACCCAGTACGTTATAAATCTCACCATCAAAATGTTCAAATAATTTGGCAACAATGTATGCCAGCAACAGCCACCAGTATGCACTCACATGTGTGCATTTTGAACGAAAACACATAAGAATAACAGGTATTGCCAGCATGGGATAAAACTGAACAAGGGCGTAGAGCCTCAGGTCACCTTCGCCGCGGACCTCACTAAAGTGCCAGTAAACAACGGAGAAGATACCAGCCAGTAATAATGGCAACAGCAAGACCTTACCGGAACGAATGGCAATAAACTCGCTGATAATAATCGAGAACAGAGCCATGAAAGCAATTGTCATCGGCAGTCGATCCCAGACCAGAGTCTGATTATCTGGTGCCAGGTGATAATAGCCGGAGCCGAAACCAACCAGGAGTGTGCCGAAAAAAAGCAATATATAAGCAAAATTCATCTCGCCTATCACTTTCAGTTTGCCCGGGTGTTTAAGTTTATATATCCCAAGGCACCCGACTATCAAATACGGTATATTAGTTACCACGTTCCAGAAATTCGGAATTGACCATATCTCTCTTGTATCAACAAAAAGATGGTAAGTAACGTCTTGCGCAATAGGCCCCTGGCTTAGAACTCCGCCAAGACCCAATAAGGCCGTGACAATAATCAGGCCATAACCAAGTTTTTCTTTTTGTTCAGAGGACATAAGTTTGTATATTGTCCGATTTGATGAGCTTGGCTAGACCGTTGATATACGATGTTAATTGGCCAGGTAATTTAACCAAAAGATATAGCAATATAATTCTGGCGGCCTGTATTGAAGCAGGAGTTGTGCCAGCACTGCTTATACTGTTTCACTAATTCGCGTTATCAATTTTTGTGGATCTGACAGGTCAATCAATACCTGCAATAGCGATAGCAATTAACGAAACCAATATTGAATTGAACCTGGTGTTCATGTTTTCTGTGAATTTTGAGGTAGATATTAAAAAGTGACAGGTAAATTAGTCCCTGATCAAAACCCTGTTAATCGTAAATATCGCATACTATACAATTAATAACCAGCAGGGTTTTTGCAGCCTGGTGCATTTGCATCAAACAGCGCATAAATCGTTCCAGTGCAATTAAACTCTGTATTCATTATCGCACCCTAAACTCATTTGTTGGGAATAGCTGATGTAAACATCTATCCTGCCGTTCTTTACATTAGGGTTGGCTACAACTTTATAAAAGTAATAAGCCAACAATTACCAGCTGATTAATTTTATTTATAATAATTATCATTTCCAGAGATATGAAAGCTGCGCAGCAAAAATACCACTCGGCGTATACAAGCCGGGTAGTCCACCTTCATCAAAATAAAACGAACGTTTTTCACCATAAAAATCAATTTTCAAATTTTCATTGAATTTATTTTCATAGCCCAGCCGAACTAGAGCTTCACGTGCAGTTGGGTGGCCTCTGGACGGGTTACTGATAGAAAATCCATTTACAAATCTATAATGTGTATAAATCTTGCCCCAGCGATTATGCATAATAGAAAGATTTAAAAAAATCCCTGCAAAAGGGTTGGATACTGTTGAATATAAAGAATTAGTCGATTTAGCCAGTGCCCAACCTGTTGATGCCTGCATGCCCATATAAACGGTAAAGGGCGATTGCTTAGACCAGTTATAAGCCAGCATGCGTCCAACGCGTAAAATTGACAACTCCAGATACGATTCAAGCTCTAAAGCATCATCTGATATATATCGCGTGGCGCCTAATTCCAGCAACTCCCATTGTGTGTGTAAATTTTTTGATGTGTACAGCATCGGCAGCGACTTTACTGCCCAGGGCGTAAAATTTACGCTGACAAATTCCAGCGCAGTACCATCTACACCCCATTTCAATTGGGCATCCATCAGTCCATATAAATATACAGGGCGCAAGCTTTTCACACAGCAGCTTGACTCTTCAGGAATTTCCCCGCCCTCCTGTTTGAAAATAGTTTGTCCTTTAAAAATCAGCTTACTGCCTTCATACTGTTCATCAGCTGTTTTTGTTTCATGAGCCACAGCAAGTGCAATAAAATTATCATGAAACTGCCAAATTTCTGCTTTCAACTGAAATGAAAACAGGCAAAGCACAACGCACAAAATATTACGTGCTTTATTAGCTTGCATCATATTTTCATCGATATGTTTCATTCCGTACACTCCATGAATAAATAAGGTTTGTTCAGCGCGATAACTTTATACAACAAATATACATAGCGGGTGCTGACCCAATCAGAACATCGCTCACTAATATCAATGCGTGCTTCGCTATCAACCCGAATGGAAATAATAATAGCATTCACTAACTAAATTACAGATATATCGCTAAAGGTAATTTTTTCATAAAATAACAGGCCACTCAGCCTTCGTACCAACACTACAAAATTAATTTGATTCTTTAGCCGACAAGCATTTTTCCGGGGGAAACTTCCACCAAAACAAGTACCGACTTTCGCAGACAGGCGTCCAGCGTTAGACTATATGGAAAAACAGTATCGCATGGACGCCGATTATGTCACTCGCGCAGCGGCAAAGCGTGCCGCCCGGAACCGGGGACTGAGATCAATCTCGAGGAAAGTTTCGCAACATTCGTTGCACCACATCATTAATACGTTGTTCATTTCGTTCCGGGTTATTGGATTCATTGATAGTACGACTACCCGTACTTTCCCAAACCAGCTCTTTGCCCCTCTCCTGAAATGCTGCAATGATTAGTGTGCCTACTCTATAGTGGAATTGTGTCGTTGTGCTGCCTACGACCATTGGAGAATAGTGCCAATGGTGCCGGCTACTACTAAATCCATGATTATGCCAGGTATTATATACTCTGAAATACGTTGTACGATCATCAATAATTACATGAAAGCCAATGACAAGATCCGCTTTCTCAGACGAATCAACCTGCCGTAATCCTATGGACGTGAAATTCTCAACAATAGCGGCTCTAACCCGTTCATCGATAATTCGATTGATCTGTTGCTCATTTTCCTTCATGAAAGAAAACGTTTTAAATTCCGAGAAATTAACACTTCTATCCCAGTCACTTTCTATTGTGAGGCCACTACACGCTTGAAGTACCGTGATCGCCAATAATAATATAGCTGCTTTCAGGATATTGCTTCGGGTTGCTCGTCCCATTGTTGTCCCCCTATTAATTGTTTGACTCTCTACCCTTGATTAATGCTCAAGATAACAAGCCTAAACAGGTTCTTACTACGAGAATGTATCGGCAATGATTTAATTGTATTGTAATACCAGGCCAAAAACAAAGGGTTTAATAAGGTTTTCATTTCTTCGTCTTAAATCCAGAAATTCTTAGAGGTTCTAGCAGTCGTTTTTACCTCAAAACTGATGATTCTCTTCTCGGTAATCTTGAATAAATTCGAAGTTTTTTAAACAAGCCTTGTTCGTTAAACCAGTCAATATTTAAAATTTGTATAATACGCACCTGAATTCACGACAAGTACCGGTATAGTAACCGCCATTCCAGCAGTAACATTGCTATATAATGTTATCTATTGGCCCTTAACTCCCGAAATGAATCGATGTCTGACAACAAACGGAACGTAATCGAGTAACAGAATATGATTGATTTGGAATATATCTCTATTGCCGGCATCGTGCTGATCATAGCCGAGATTGCCGGCATACTGCTCGCGTTCGATGTCGTCATGCGACCGCGATCATCACAGGGCACAATCGCCTGGTTCATTGCGCTAATCACCATGCCGCTCATTACAATCCCACTCTATCTTCTGTTTGGTCGCACTCGCTTCCAGGGTTATGCCGAAGCAATCCGGGACAAGCAAACCCTTATTGGTGATCAATGGGCTGATTGGCATACCGATATGCTTGCACTAGCTGCACCACCAAATGAAAATCTGGCGTCTATTGAAGCGGTAACACAGCGATTAACCGGGATTCCTTTTACTCGAGGCAATCAGGTCGAATTGCTGATAGATGGTGAAACTACCTACAATTCAATGCTGGAAGCTATCGCCATGGCAGAAACCTATATATTTATCCAGTTTTATATCGTACGGGATGATGGTATCGGTCAGCGTTTACGTGACGCGCTGATTAGAAAGGCACGCGCGGGTGTGCGAGTGTGTTTTTTGTATGACGAGATCGGTTGCCTTAAATTACCAGATACGTATCTGGAGGTGATGCGAAATGAATCAATCGACGTCAGCGGCTTTAAAACGACGAAAGGGAAAAATAACCGCTTCCAGATCAACTTCCGAAATCATCGAAAACTGTTGATCGTAGATGGGCATACCAGTTTCATTGGCGGTCTTAATCTCGGTGATGAGTACCTGACGTTTAGAGATACACACATGAAAATCGAAGGGCCAGCCAGTCAGCATATTCAACTGTCATTCCTCAAAGACTGGTATTGGGCCACTGGCCAGATACCTGAAAACAGTAAAGTGGTGAAGCCTTCTGCGAAAGCTAACCAGGCCGCCGCCATTGTCAACACCGGTCCGGCAGATGACACCGCCAGTTGCAGTCTGCTTTTCACAAGCTTGATTAATATGGCACAGCATCGTCTGTGGATTACCAGTCCATACTTTGTTCCTGACGATGTAATGGTACGCGCATTCCAGGCAGCCGCTATCAGGGGTGTGGATGTGCGAATCATATTACCCGGTAAAGCAGATCACAAATTAGTAGAACTGGCTTCCTTTACCTATTATGAAAGCATGATAAATTGCGGAGTACGGCTGTTTCGCTACCGCGAACGGTTTATACATCAGAAAGTAATACTTGTAGATAATGAGATAGCGGGGATCGGTACCGTCAATCTTGATAATCGCTCCTTACATCTAAACTTTGAAGCGACGGGCATGATAGCAGACAATAGTTTTGCAAATGATGTCGAAGCGATGTTAATAACTGATCTTGAATGCAGCGAAGAAGTACATTCAGCTCATTTTGATGATAAACCATTATGGTTTCGCGTTGCTGCCCGGGTATCCCGCCTGTCTTCACCCTTGTTGTAAATATAGTGCTGTAATAAGATTGCTGCCAACTAATAAGACAACTACTCCCAACGATATACCCAGCCGATGCCGTAAGCATTTGAGTCATTACCCAGGCGCGTTGTTACGCCGGTATTAGCCAATAACTTGAGACTATGGCGGGCATTAATAGCATAACTATAGGTGATGCCCAAACGCTCGTTTCCTCTCGTTATTGATGTCTTTTCCCCATCAACAAACGTATCTCCACCTTGAAAATAATTAGCATTCAAGGCTATCCACTGACCACGTTTGATGTCATATACAATATGCATTTGAAAATTATAAATAGGATCCTGCGCGAGAGTAGAGGTTTTTTTCAGCTCATCATTATCAGAAAAAAACTTACCCCCAACAGAAAAATCGAACTCCCATTTATTTAACGGGATTGAAATACCAATTTCCGGCCTGAAATACCAGCGATTAGAGCCAATATTAAAAACAAAGTCAGTATCGTATTCGCCTGTCGGAATATTAATCTGTAAACTGGCGCCCATGACAATCTCTTTTTTATGGCTGGCAAATTCTTTTAATGTTAATGCGGGTGCGCCATGAAAATTATAATTCAGGCGCACTTTTGTATCCGTTATTCCACAAAAACCTCTGCTGACATTCTCTCCCTCAAAGACCGCTTTACCAGAAGCACAGGCATGTCCGACGGACATATCAAATTTTGCCGATTGGCCAAATAAACCAAAGGTACGGGCATAGAGCAACGCTTGTCCATCAACGCGTAAAGTGAGGTCCTCTATTGGCACATCAGGTGAGGTATAAACATCACCATCGGTATAGGCATAAACCAGACCAATAAAGTTCTGTCCAATAGGTAAATTGATGTAGGAGCGAGGATCAAGTTCCTGGGCATGAGATAATTGAAAAGACAACAAGCCTGCCAGGAATAATATTGGTCTCATGTTTAACATCCTGGCAATATAACAAAATTATTACTCTCCAACGTTATTTTTCACCAAATTGCTGATTTTCACAAATTGCTCAACACTTAATTGTTCAGCACGCACAGCCGGGTCGATGCCTAATTCAGTCAGTGCCTTTATCTCTATAACATCCTTTAAGCTGTTGCGTAAGGTTTTACGCCGTTGGGAAAATGCTTGTGTGACGATTGTTTTCAGCAACTGCTCATCATGCGCTTTTATTGGCAATTCACGGTAAGGTAACAACTGTACTATAGAAGACAGCACTTTTGGTGGCGGTGAAAAAGCTGACGCATCAACATCAAATAACTTGTGAACCTCACAATAATATTGCGTCATAACACTCAAGCGACCATATTGTTTACTGCCAGGTGCAGAGCCCATTCGATCAACGACTTCTTTTTGCAACATAAATAGCATGTCCTGAATTTTTATGCTCTGTTCCAGCAAATAAAATATCAGCGGGGTCGAAATATTATAGGGCAGGTTACCGATTATTCTTAATGGCTGCTCGTCCTGTACCAATTTACTAAAATCGAATTTCAACACATCTTCATTGTAAATTTGCAAATCATCTTCATGCTGACAAACTGCCAGACAATTTGCTTTCAGTTTGGGCACAAGATCACGATCGAGTTCAATCACGTCCAGTTTTTTTAATATAGGCAACAACCGGGCAGTTAACACACCAAGTCCGGGGCCGACTTCTACTACATGCTGGCCCGCTACAGGATGGAATGCCGCAATAATGTCATCTACAACATGTGTGTCAGTTAAAAAATTCTGGCCGAATCGTTTTCGTGCTTGATGTTTCATCGTATTAAATTACTCTATCAGGACCGTGGTTGACTATTATCAAGCATGTCGATCGCGGTTTGCATAGCAAATTTCATGCTACCGGTATTGATACGCCCGGTGCCGGCAAGCTCAAGTGCCGTACCATGATCAACAGAAGTTCGCACTATTGGTAAGCCCAGTGTGACATTCACTGCTTCGCCAAATCCCTTGTATTTTAATACTGGCAAACCCTGGTCATGATACATCGCCAAAACCACATCGGCATGCTCGAGATTAGCAGGAGAAAAAATCGTGTCGGCTGGTAAGGGACCAATCAGCTTGATCTGTTGCGATTTTAATTTTTCTATTACAGGTATAATGGTTTCCAGTTCTTCCGTTCCCAGATGTCCATTTTCACCGGCGTGCGGATTCAGTCCGCAAACATATATAACCGGATCAGCGATATTAAAACGAGATACCAGATCCCGGTACAAAACTTTGATAACTTTCTCCAGCAAGGAAGGCGTAATAGCCTGGCTTACCTGGTGTAATGGTAGATGGGTGGTGACCAGGGCAACACGAAGTCCGGGCGTGAGCAACATCATGACAGGCAGTGGACTTTGGGTAAGCTCAGCGATGTATTCTGTATGACCAGTAAAAGGAAAACCGGCTTGATTAATAATGCCTTTATGAACCGGACCCGTCACCAGCCCTGCATCTGCATCTTGCTGACAGTATTGCACAGCCTGTTTAATCGTTTCCAGAACATAACGGGTATTTTCAGGGTCTAACTCACCGGCGGTGGCTTGATTGGCAAGTTTGACCGCCTGTATTTTAATTTCACCCGGAGCATTGCATCGAGCTTGTTGCGAAGGCTCAAACGCTGTTAATTGCACAGGGAGTTGTAACTGTCGGGCCCGTTCGGCGATTAAATCAGGATCTGCTACAACGACCCATTCAAACGGTAATGCCTGTTGCGATAGATTGATACACAAGTCCGGCCCGATCCCTGCGGGCTCACCGGTTGTGACTATTAACCTGATTTTAATATCAGTCTTAGATTCGTATTTCAACGTAGGCTTCATCCCGCAGACGGCGTAGCCAATTTTGGGTTTCTTCTTCTATTTTACGTTCGCGGATTTGCCTTTTTGCGCTCATGATATTGAATTCTTCTGTATTGTCGTAATCGCGACGCTCCTGCACATGAATGATATGCCAGCCAAATTGTGTTTTAAAAGGTTCGCTCATCTGGCCAATATCCAGTTTGTCCATTTGCTTTTCAAACTGCGGCACCATGACACCCGGACTGACCCAACCAAGCGAACCGCCATTGGCAGCTGATCCAGGATCGTCGGAGTTTGATCTGGCAACTTCTTCAAAACTATCACCCAGATCAATTCTACGTTTCAATTGTTCCAGTTTTTGCCTGGCATCATAGTCTGTTGTAAGTTCATCAACTTTCACAAGAATATGCCGGGCTTTGGTTTGTACAATAATTTGTTTTTTTACATTGGCCCGTTTATCCGTTAATTTGATAATATGAAAACCACTTGGACTTCTGATCAAGGTACTAACGCCATTGATCTCCATAGTGGTGACAACATTTGAAAACAGCACAGGTAATTGCCCTAATTTCCTCCAGCCGAGGTCTCCCCCTTCCAGGGCTTTCTGACCATCGGAGGCAGCCGCTGCCAGCTGTGAAAAATCCTCGCCATTAACAAGTTCATCCAGTACCGCTTGCGCTTTTTGTTTGGCCTGTTGCACTTGATCCGAAGAAGCGGCTTCCGGTACTTCTATAAGAATATGGGCCACCCGGTATTCATCATTATGATTACCCTGTAATGCCTTGTTTGAGAGGAAATCCTGTGTTTCCTGTTCTGTCACCTTGATGCGATTGACCACCTGTCGTTGTCTTAACTGATTGATAGTAATTTCATCGCGAATGATATTTCTATACGTGGCATATGCATAACCATCACTTTCCAGCGCGTCACGAAATTGCGTCAAACTCATGTTGTTTTGCGAAGCAATATTTAAAATAGCATTATCCAGGGTTTCATCTGCTATATTTATATGTGCTTTTTCGGCCAATTGTAATTGCAGGCGTTTTTGAATCAAACGCTCGAGCATTTTCTCTTTTAATACAGATTCTCTCGGTATCGGCCTGTTTTGTTGCCGCAGTTGTTTTATTATGAAATTGATTTCTGCGGATAACTCATTTTGAGTTATGATGTCGTCGTTAACAACCGTTATGATTTTATCAATCGATTCTGATCTGGCAAAAACATCACCCGAACACAGCAACAGCAATATAAAACCGCATATTATATTGAACCTGAATTTCACTCTGAAAAAAAACATCTAACTATTTACCTCTATTAATACCCGGAAATACCGTATTGATTATTCTGTAAAAGTGATTTCACATCTTTTCCGATCGAAGAAAGTCCTTTAAGTTCCAATTCAAACATTGTTGACCGGCTGTTACCAAGCTGGTCACCGGCAAAATGCCGCCGGCTGACAATCCGAAATGCCCAACAACAACTGTCATACTCAATGCCCGCGAGTCTCTCTTCTTCACGATTTTCCAGCAAATTATAATTGCGCCGGCCAATAAAGCTCCAGTTATGGTTAATTGGCCATAACAGGGAGATGTCTGTTTCTTGCCTGACAATATCGCCTAAATCATTGCGATCAAATATATAGCCCAGATTCAGAATTTGTGAATTTGGCACAATATATTGGAATTGAAAGTTGCCATTCCTGGTTTCACTGGCCTGGCTATTCCACTGTATTCTAGCGTTTATATTCATCGAGGGTAATGGTTTACTGCGTAATTCAGCATAAATATCAGATTTTTTATTGGTCTGGGGGAGCTGGCCGGGCAAGGTCACAAGCCTGTCTTCATAAAAATAAGTCCGCCCGATACTCGCGGAGAAATTCTCAACGCCTGATGACTGGTCAAGGAATCGTGTCGTCAAGGCGAAACTTAGCTGATTTGCATCACCCACACGGTCTGCACCGGTAAAACGGTTTTCTGCAAATAATTGGGCAAAGCTTTGGTTCGAGTTAGCAGTATCAAAAACGCTCACAGAGCCATTTTCATCAATCACCAGGTTAGATTGGTCTTCAAACGGTACATTTAAATAAAACAAACGCGGTTCAAGCGTCTGGATAAACTTTCTTTTCCCAATCTGTGAATCTCGTTCAAATACAAGACCACTGTCGAGGCTATAAACAGGTAATGTCCGGGTTGGTGAATCATCTGCGCCAGCAGCCTGGTTCTCCAGAGAATACGCGGTATGGCGCAAGGCCACTTTGGGAATAAAAAATCCGGGGCCACCCCTGAATGGCATACTCAGGCTTGGCTGGATATCCAGCCTGCCGCCGGAAACACGACCATTACGCTTGAACTGGACATAATCAGCTTTAATTTCCGGTCGCATATAATAATATTCCCGCGGTGCACTGGCGAAAAAATTCAGTTCAGGTAATTTTTTATAGGGGCGGGAACTGTCAGGGATACTCTCTTCCAGGGTCTGAAAATCAAGTACACTGGCCCTTAATGACCAATTGTCACCACGGTAACTCGCTTCTGCTTTTCTTTCCAGATGACTAATACTGGTAGTACTTAATTTATTACCAAAATCTGTAAAATAATCATCATCAGACACCTGTCTGAAATCAATTTTAGTTGTCAGGCGCGGTAAATAAGACGAACTGTGTGCGAAAGCGATATATTTTCTGTCTTCTTTAATAACATCATCGTCCGGTAAATATTCCGCATTGATCTGTCCCTGGTCATATTTATTCAGAAACCTGAACTCACCATCCAGCCGTTGGCCACGGTCAGAAAAATTATTAAACACCAGCGTCGCGTCACGATTTGGTGCAATATTAAAATAATAGGGCACACTGATTTCTGTCCCCAGTTGACTTGAACCACCAATCGTTGGCGGTAAAAACCCTGTTTTTCTGCCTTTTAATGGAAAACTCATATAAGACATATAAAAGATCGGCACACGCATAAATTCAATCCAGGTGTTTTTTGCGATACCGACATTTTCCTGCGTATCCAGGCTCAAATGACTTGCATGTAACTGCCATGCGGGCTTGTCCTCTTCACAAGTGGTGAAACTCGACGCATATAATTCGGTAACGTGGTCGTTGACAATTTCTATGTGTCCAGCCTTACCTCGCGCATGTTCTTTATTTAAAACAAATTCCACATCTTCTAATTGTCCTTTATCCATTTCTGTCTGATAAAACAAATGGCGACTGAAAAAATGCGCACCATCTTTTACCAGGCTGACATCCCCTGTTGCATCTATACTCGCTTCTGATTCCTTATAGGTTACCTGGTTGGAAAATAACGATATATCATCTTTGAATAATCTTACATCGCCACTAAATGAATAAACATTCTTGTCCTTTGCATTGACTTCATCTGCCAGCACATAAGTAGTATCAGGCTTTAAATCTAAAGGCGTTTCGAGTTGGGGTAATACATGTGGCGGGCGCATGCCCTGACAATTTTTACTATTAGTTTCGGCTAGCACATTGGCAGAGAACATGACTACAGGCATCGCCCATATAAACATGCGGAGAACACTTTTTTGTTGCGCAGGAGATTTTAATCTCACGTGTTATTCTCATTTACCAATACAGAAATTTGAAAAAATACTTCCCAATAAATCTTCCGTTGTAAATTCACCCGTAATCATGGACAACTGTTCCTGTGCCTGATGCAGTTCTGCTGCAAGCAATTCACCCGCACCATAATCAACCAGTTGCTTCAGGCCAGCAGAAACTGACTGTGCTGTACGTTCCAGGGCATCAACATGGCGGCGGCGCGCCATAAAATTGCCCTCTCCGGCATCCTGATTACTCAGACATTTACTCAGTTGCTGCTGCAGTAAATCGATGCCCTGGTCCTGTTTTGCCGATATTAAAATTTCTGTGCCGAAATTACTATTTATGATTTCAGGTGAATGCCGGGTCAAATCGATCTTGTTACGTATTATTAATTTATCCGTATTCTCCGGTAAACGACTTATCAGTGCCTGTTCCGCCTGATTCAACCCTTGCTGGTCATCAATGATCAGCATCACTTGATCACAATTTTCCAATTCATGCCAGGTACGTTTAATACCCTCAATCTCAATCTTATCATTACTTTCTCGCAAGCCGGCAGTATCAATGATATGGATGGGTAATCCGTCGATAACAATCTCAGCGCGCAATACATCCCGAGTTGTACCCGGTATATCTGTCACTATAGCGGTGTCTTTACCGGTTAACCGGTTTAACAGGGTCGATTTTCCAACATTAGGTTGCCCGGTGATGACGACCGTACGTCCTTCTCTCATCAAACTGCCATATTTCGCACTGGCCAGTGTCGTATTCAGGTCACTAATAAGCGCTTGTATGTCTGATACTAATTTCTCGTCCGAGAGGAAATCCACTTCTTCTTCCGGAAAATCGATGGCCGCTTCAACATAGGTTCTGATCGTCACAAGTCGGTCTTTGAGCTCATTAACATGTTTTGAAAACTCACCCTGTAATGAACGCACGGCCAGTTTTGCGGCTTGTGCAGATGAGCTGTCTATTAAATCAGCAATTGCTTCCGCTTCAGCAAGATCAATTTTGTTGTTCAAAAATGCCCGTTCAGAAAATTCGCCCGGGCGCGCCAGGCGGGCCTTTAATTCAAGTACACGTTTTAGCAATAAATCCATCACAACCGGCCCGCCGTGCCCCTGTAGTTCCAATACATCTTCCCCGGTAAAGGAGTGAGGCGCGGGAAAATACAGAGCCAGACCGGAGTCGATCACATTCAAATCACTGTCGATGAAAGAGGCAAAACTTGCCACCCTGGCTTTGGGTTGTTTTTGAAGTATTGCCAGACAGATTTGCGGAACAAGCGGGCCAGATACACGCACAATGCCGACACCCCCTTTACCGGGCGGTGTTGCAATTGCCGCTATTGTATCTGTCGTCATAACGAAATGAAGGAACCTTTATCAGAGCATAGCGCCTCTGTTTCAGGCCCCTGTTTTTTCATATTTACGCAATATGTAATACTGCTGACTAATGGTCAGTAAGTTATTCGTAATCCAGTATAACACCAGCCCGGATGGGAAAAATGCAAAAAAGGCGGTGAATATAAAGGGCAAGGCCATCATGACTTTTTGTTGTACCGGATCCATCGGTGCGGGATTCAGCTTTTGCTGAACAAACATCGTGATGCCCATAAGGAGGGGCAAGACGTAATAAGGATCTTTGGTGGAAAGATCATTAAACCAGAAAATAAAATCAGCTTGTCTGAGTTCTACGCTTTCCAGCAATACCCAATACAGTGAAATAAACACCGGGATCTGTACCAGCATCGGTAAACAACCGCCCAGGGGATTTATTTTTTCTTTCTTGTACAGTGCCATCAGCGCCTGACTCATACGCTGCTTGTCAGAACCATAACGCTCACGAAGGTCCGCAATTTTTGGCTGGAAACGACGCATGCGCGCCATTGACTTGAAACTGGCTTCTGATAATTTATAAAACACCAGTTTGATTAACAGGGTCAATATAATGATGGACCAGCCCCAGTTACCTACAATACCGTGTATATAATTCAGCAAAGTAAAAATAGGTTTGGCGAGCACCCACAACACACCATAATCAACAGTACGATCCAGGTCTTTTACTGCTTCTTCCATGCGATACTGGTCTTTTGGGCCAATGTAGAACTGGGTCAGGATATTTGACATTTGTCCCGCATTGACGATTTTTTCCTGCGAGGTCATACCAATAATAAATCGCGTATCGTCAATTGCTTTTGTGTAGAAATGGTTGAGCTGTTCGCTGGAAGGAATAATGGCAGCCAGGAAATAATGCTGTAACATTGCCACCCAACCCCCTTCGATATAACTTTGTTGCGGTTTCCATTCCGCCATTTCGTCAAATGTGATTTTTTCATACTTATCAAATGTCGTGGAGACAACACCACCCATAAAGGTGTAGATCAGTTTTGATTGGCCCGCTTCCGCCACTTCGGTGCGTTGTAACTGGCGATATAAATAACCTTTCCATTCCATGCCACCGTTATTACTGACAACGTAATCAACGTCAATAACATAATCGTCCCGGCGGAAAGTATAAATCTTTGATACGGACATACCTTCCGCACCAGACCAGTTCAGTGTAACCTTGATTTCATCACTGCCATCCGCCAGCTTGTATTCGGTTTGTTCAACATCATAAACATCACGATGACCCGGCGCCGAACCCTGTTTTGAAATCAACCCGGTCTGGGTAACAAAATAACGTGGCAAAATATCATTCAGTAATAGAAAGGGATCATCCAGTTTATCAACGGCTACCGGGTAGGCAAGCAAACTGACTTTGCGCAAATCACCGCCGACAGTATCGATTTCCACATCCAGCAAATCTGTTTGCACATGAATTCGTTTACCACTTTTAACCGGACTGGTTTCAGTTTGCGGCATTTCCTTGACTGCCGATGAAGTTGCAGCAGGTATATCCTGTGGAATTTCTGATGATGTCACCCCGCCAGGGGCATCAGCCGGGACAGCGGCCAACTCGGCACCATCAACAGACGGAGTATCCGTTGTCGGGCTCGTTTGTGTAACAGGTGTCTTCGGTTGTGTATTTTGTTCTTCCCATGACTGAAAGAGCATCATGACGACTAATGAAAGACCTAAAAACAGGATTAATTTTTGATTGTCCATGTGACGTTTTTATCGCTGCTTGTTCTGATGATGATTATGTTGATGGTTCGGGCTCAATTCGTGCGCCAGCTCGGAGGTTGACTCAGATTGCACATCTGAAGACAAGTTTTCCGGTACCAGGTCCACCCCACCTTCATTCCAGGGATGGCAACGTGACAGGCGTTTGACCGCCAGCCAACTCCCCTGCATTGCACCATGTTGATGTAATGCATCCTGGGCATATTTGGAACAGCTGGGATAAAACCGGCAATGCTGCCCTAAAAATGGGCTGAGACAATATCGATATAGTTGAATGAACCAGATCAGAATTTTTTTCATTTTTCCGCTGAACCTTCTACTTACTGCGCCAAATAAAGTTTTGCCAATCTTTGCCAGTGTTTTTCCAGGGCTGAGCTTAACCCCTGATTATCTAACTTATCCGTACCGCGACGCACTATAACCACAACATCCAGATTTTTTAAATTATTTTTATGATGTCGGAAACTTTCCCGAATCAACCGCTTAATTCGGTTTCTTGCCACCGAGGACGCCACGTTTTTTTTCGCTACTGTAAAACCTAAACGCGCAAATCCCAGATCATTTTCCAGGGCCAATACCACGAAGCCCTTGTCATGCGATTTTAAGTTTCCCTGTTTGAACACTCGCTGGAATTCACTTGCTTTTACAAGCTTGTCCAGGCGAGATAATCGTTTTGATTCAGAGTCCAAATCCACAGGCCCTGGATTCAATAGAATGTTGGAATGACGCACTTAAATCTTCAATAGATTAGTAAACCCAAATCAGATTCAAGCACCAGTTACGGACTTTAAATAATTACTTTGAGTCGGTTTTAAAACCACTATGCACTACAAACCACACAAAAATCAGGCGCTTAATTCGTGCCGGCCTTTTGCACGTCGTGCATTAATGATTCTACGGCCCGCTTTTGTCGCCATTCGAGCACGAAATCCGTGGGTACGCTTACGTTTGAGATTGCTGGGTTGAAACGTTCTTTTCATCGTATTGACCTGATGTTTGTTTAACTAAAAAATACCTGAAAATAGGCCTAAGCTTTTGAATTTTCAAGCGGCTAATTCATCGCCGGAAAAACCGAGAACGATACTTCGAATGGTGCCCTTATGTCAATAAAAGCCTCTAAAATAATTTAATATTGTTCTGTGGATAAGTTTCTCTATCGGGTATAAACTGCAAAATCTTCCAGAATTCCACGGTGTACAGGGGTCAAATTTAGTGCAGTCTTCAATATGGCAAAAATGTGTTGCTCGCCTGGAAAATGAGCTCACTTCTCAGGATTTCAACGCCTGGGTCATGCCATTACAAGCAGTTGAAGAAGATTCCACCATCCAGCTATTAGCCCCGAATCAATTTGTCCTTGATTGGGTGCAAGACAAACTTATCATCAGGATCAATGAATTAGCAGATACCGTCAGCGATGGTGCCATTCCGAATGTGAGTATTAAAATTGGCAGCACCCACAAAACGATACAAAACAGTAACATCGGACAAACCATCTCCATACCACCTGACAAGAATCATCTATTCCAACGCAAAAACGATCAGCCAAACACAAACGTCAAATATGTCAGCAATATCAATAAAGACCATGTTTTCGACAATTTTGTAGAAGGTAAGTCAAATCAGCTGGCCAAGGCAGCCTCACAACAAATTGCCGGAAACCCCGGGGGCGCCTATAACCCCTTATTTATTTACGGCGGTGTCGGTCTTGGTAAAACACATCTGATGCACGCCATCGGCAATTTGATTATTAAAAATAACCCTGATGCCAAGGTGGTTTATCTACATTCAGAACGCTTTGTTCAGGATATGGTCAAAGCGTTGCAACATAATGCCATCGACGATTTTAAACGTTATTACCGTTCGGTAAACGCCTTGCTTATTGATGATATCCAGTTTTTTGCCAGAAAAGAACGCTCGCAGGAAGAGTTTTTCCATACTTTTAATGCACTTCTGGAAGGCCAGCAACAAATAGTCCTGACCTGTGATCGTTATCCCAAGGAAGTCAGCGGCCTGGAAGAAAGATTAAAATCACGCTTCGGCTGGGGTTTGACCGTCGCCATTGAACCCCCTGAACTGGAAACCCGGGTCGCCATCTTGATGAGCAAGGCCGCTCAGCTCGGAGTAGACATGCCCCATGAAGTCGCTTTTTTTATAGCGAAAAGAATTCGTTCTAATATCAGAGAGTTAGAAGGTGCCTTACGTCGTGTTATTGCAAACTCACACTTTACTGGCAGCCCGATTACACTTGATTTCACCAAAGAATCGCTCAAAGATTTAATAAGCTTACAGGACAGACTGGTTTCGATTGAAAATATCATGAAAACAGTGGCTCAATATTATAAAATCCGCGTTTCAGATCTGACGGCAAAAAAACGCACTCGATCCATTGCTCGACCCAGGCAATTAGCGATGGCACTGGCCAAAGAACTCACGAACCACAGCCTGCCAGAAATTGGTGACGCCTTCGGTGGCCGTGACCATACAACGGTGCTGCATGGATGCCGAAAAATTAAGGAACTCAAGGAGTCAGATGCACGTATTGCGGAAGACTTTTCTAATCTTTTACGTATGTTAACAACATAGTCGATAAATTGTGGATAAGCTATTATCAACACGTTAATGAATAGTTATCCACATTTGATACATAAAGTATCAGACTTGAACTAACGGAATATACATGAACAAAATGATTTGTTAGTTATTGAATAATATATAATAAATAGACTTATCCACAGACATTTTAATGTGTAATAGTAATAATAATAATAAAAGAAATATATTTTTTAATTAAAAAATAATGCGTTATCGGGAAACGGGAAGGGATAAACATGAAGTTTAAAATACAAAGAGAATCGATACTCAAACCATTAAATATTGTCAGTGGTGTTGTTGAACGTCGTCAAACGTTACCAATATTATCAAACATATTACTCACCATTGATGACGAAAGTATTTTATCGATGACGACAACCGATCTTGAGGTGGAGCTAAATTCAAGTATTCAGCTTGATGAGGTCGCAGAACCAGGTGAAATCACTATTCCCGCACGAAAGTTGTTAGATATATGTCGTACCCTGCCTGAGGGTGCAATGGTGGAAATGACGCTAAAAGGCGATAAAGTGACGCTAAAATCGGGGAAAAGTCGGTTTATTCTGTCAACTTTGCCAGTGAGTGATTTTCCTGCAACTGAAAAATTGAAAAATCCACTAGAAATTACCATTTCACAGAATAATTTAAAGACGGTGATTGCTCGAACACAGTTTGCAATGGCACAACAGGATGTACGTTATTATCTAAATGGTCTGTTACTCGAAGTTTCCGCGAATAAATTACGTGCTGTCGCCACTGATGGTCACCGATTATCTTTATGTGATACCGAAGTCAGTGCAGAAATCAGTGACGTAAAAAATGTTATTGTGCCGCGTAAAGGGGTCATCGAACTTCATCGATTACTGAATGATAATGATGAAAATGTCGCGATTAGCCTGGGGACAAATCATATTCGGGTTGAATTCGAGGATATTGTATTTACATCAAAACTGGTTGATGGGCGTTTTCCTGATTATGCGCGTGTATTACCTCAAAATGTGGATAAAATCGTTTATTCAGATCGTGAAACATTAAAACAAGCGCTGACCAGGGCATCGATCTTATCGAATGAGAAATACCGGGGTATACGCATACAATTAAAAACAGGGGAAATTAAAGCGTTGGCAAATAACCCTGAACTGGAAGAAGCAGAAGAAATAATCGATGTTGATTACGATGGCGATGATCTGGAGATCGGTTTTAATGTGAATTACATTATTGATGCTTTATCAGCAATACCCACAAATGAAGTTCAACTTGGTTTTTCGGATTCCAATAGTAGTTGCCTGGTGCAGCCTAAAGATGACGAAACGTGTAAATATGTTGTTATGCCAATGAGGCTTTAGTTTTATCACCTTAGACAATGTAAAAATAAGCGTTGAGCGGTTTTTTGTAAAATTGTTTCACAGAGACATGCAGGCCAGTTTTTTAATCAAAAACCCGGCTTATAAGAGACATCAAACTGTTGGTGTGCAATGAGTTTATTGAAACTGTCAGTTAACAACCTTAGAAACCTCAAAGATGTTGAGATCAAGCCGTCCCCGAGATTCAATCTCATTGTGGGTCCAAATGCCAGTGGAAAGACCAGTTTGCTGGAGGCTATCTATTTACTTGGGTTTGCGAAATCGTTCCGTACATCAAACCCTAAAAAAATAATAAATCACCAACAGGATGAATTAACGGTATTTGGCCAAATTGGCCAACAATCCGATAGGGTGATGCCAGTGGCGATCAGGCGCAGCAGGAAGGAGTTGCAAATAAAACTGGATAATAGAATGTTGCGAAAACGGTCCGAGTTAAGTCTGACTTTGCCATTGCAAATTATTAATCCTGAAAGTCATCGTATTCTGGAGTTAGGCCCAAAGTTTCGGCGACATTATCTCGATTGGGGTGTGTTTCACGTGGAACATCGGTTTCTTCAGGCCTGGAAAGATTATTTTCATATCCTGAAACAGCGAAATGCCGCGTTACGACACTTTGTTACGAATGGCATAGTGCGGGCCTGGGACGAAGGATTAATTGAAAAAGCCGATGTAATCAATCACTATCGTTGTGGTTATTTACAGCAGCTTGCCCCTATTTTTGAGAAAATCGGTCGCGAGGTTTTTGATATGAACACGTTATCGATTGAATACCGGCCCGGGTGGCCAAAAGAACAAATCTATTCTGATGCCTTGAATCTTTCTCTTGAGCGAGACAAGGCATCCGGATATACCCACTGTGGACCGCATCGTTCAGATATCGATATCAAGATTGCGGGACAGCCAGCGTTGGAGTTCGCTTCGCGCGGCCAACAAAAATTAATTATAACGGCGTTGAAATTGGCACAGGTGGCTTTGTTAAAGGAGAGGACAGGTAAAAATTGCCCGGTTCTGGTTGATGATCTGGCGTCCGAACTGGATCAAAAAAATAGAGCTAAATTATTACAAGCTTTGGATAATCTAGGCACGCAAGTCTTCATCACAATGACGGAACAAAGTCTGGTTGACATGGATGGAATTCGTGATAAAAAGATGTTCCACGTGAAACAAGGGACGATTAAAGAGGTCGCTTAGCCCGTATTTTTCACGGGGATGGCAAATTCAGGCATGACATTTATTAAGGTGAAATATGGTAGATAAACAAACCTACGATTCTTCAAATATACAGGTACTCAAAGGGCTGGATGCTGTCAGGAAACGGCCTGGTATGTACATTGGTGATACCGATGATGGGACAGGTTTGCACCATCTGGTATTTGAAGTGGTTGATAACTCGATAGATGAGGCGCTGGCGGGGCATTGTACAGAGACCAAAGTCACCATTCACAGTGATAATTCTGTGTCCGTTTCAGATAATGGCCGGGGGATTCCGGTTGATATCCATAAAGAAGAAGGGCGCTCCGCGGCAGAAGTGATTATGACAGTACTGCATGCCGGCGGAAAATTTGATGACAATTCCTATAAAGTTTCGGGTGGCCTTCATGGTGTGGGCGTGTCTGTCGTGAATGCCTTATCCGAGTATCTGCGATTGACGATACACCGTGATGGCGAGATTCATCAGCAAGAATATGTCATGGGTGAGCCCCAGGCACCGATGAAAGTGATTGGAAAAACCGAAAAAACGGGCACTGAGATTTTATTTAAACCCAGTGCCAAGACATTCTCAGATACGGAATTTCATTACGATATTTTGTCCAAACGTCTTCGTGAACTGTCGTTTCTTAACCCTGGCGTCCATATTGTCCTGTCTGATGAGCGGGGGGATAAAGAAGATGTTTTTGAATACAAAGGGGGTATACGTTCATTTGTGGAACATTTGAATGACAAAAAAACGCCGTTACATCCCACTGTGATTTATTTTAATACGGAAAAAGATGGCATGGGTATAGAGGTCGCTATGCAATGGAATGACTCTTACCAGGAAAATATATTTTGCTTTACCAATAATATCCCACAACGGGATGGCGGTGCACATTTATCCGGGTTTAGAGCGGCACTGACACGCACTCTGAATCAGTATATTGAAAAAAGCGGCATGGCGAGTAAAGCCAAAGTGACAATGGCGGGTGATGATGCCCGGGAAGGTTTGACGGCAGTGCTGTCGGTGAAAATTCCGGATCCAAAGTTTTCATCACAAACTAAAGACAAGCTGGTGTCGTCAGAAGTCAAAGGGGTGGTTGAATCAGCCATGGCCGATAAGCTTCAGGATTTTCTGATGGAGTCACCCCAGGAGGCGAAAGCGATTGTTGGAAAAATCGTTGATGCGGCACGGGCACGTGAAGCGGCCCGAAAAGCAAGGGAAATGACACGTCGTAAAGGCGCGCTGGATATTGCCGGCTTGCCCGGGAAACTGGCTGATTGTCAGGAGAAGGATCCGGCCTTGTCTGAAATATTCCTGGTGGAAGGGGATTCTGCTGGAGGTTCAGCTAAACAGGGACGTGACAGGAAACATCAGGCGATACTGCCATTAAAGGGAAAAATTCTAAACGTTGAAAAGGCCCGCTTTGATAAAATGCTGTCTTCTGCAGAAGTTGGCACATTAATTACTGCATTAGGTTGTGGTATTGGCAGAGAAGAATTTAATCCAGACAAATTACGTTATCACCGCATTATTATTATGACGGATGCGGATGTGGATGGTTCACATATTAGAACCTTGTTGCTGACTTTCTTTTATCGCCAGATGGCTGCGTTGGTCGAACGGGGACATATTTATATTGCGCAACCACCGCTGTATAAAATCAAGAAAGGTAAACAGGAACGTTACATTAAAGACGATGCAGAATTAAACAGTTATTTATTGACAGTTGCGATTGATAATGCCCAATTATATGTTGACCCGGATTCACTGCCGATTAGTGGCCAACCACTGGAAACATTGGCGACAGAATTTCTGGTGGTGATGGCCACGATACAACGAATATCGAAACGTGTTCCTGCGGAGATATTGGAAAAAATGATTTACATGCCGCCTTTGAGCAGTGAACAAATGCAAGATGTTGCGCAGGTAGAAAAGTGGTCACATGAACTCGAAGCCCGTCTCAAGGATGCGCCGGCCGGAAGTGTCGAGACTAAATATACAATTAGTTTTGAACCCGCAAATGAAAGTAACAGTGCCCGTTTCAAGGTCTCTATTTTCGCGCATGGGGTGAGCACAGATAAGTATATTGGTAGCGAATTTTTTGACTCCGGTGAATATAGAAGTATCAAGGCGCTGGGTGAGAAACTGGGTGATTTGATGACCGCAGGTGCCTATGTGCAACGCGGGGAGCGCAAGTTAGACGTCTCCAGTTTCAAGCAGTCCTTGAACTGGCTGATGGAGGAAGCAAAGCGCGGACAATATATTCAGCGTTATAAAGGCCTGGGTGAAATGAACCCGGACCAACTTTGGGATACGACGGTCAATCCCGAAACCCGGCGATTACTGCAAGTGAAAATTGAAGATGCTGTTGCGGCGGATGAGGTATTCACGACATTGATGGGTGATCAGGTCGAGCCAAGGCGTGAGTTTATCGAAAAAAATGCCTTGTCGGTGGCTAATCTGGATATCTAATATTTTTCTTATATATTGTGAGGTATTTAGATTTCAGGTAAACATGAGGTAAAAAAAAGGGGAGCATTGCTCCCCTTTTTGTATGTACTGTTGAAACGCTTACTGTTCCTGGTGATAAGCAACCAGGCGCTCAACTTCATTTTTAGAGCCCAGAAGAACAGGCACTCGTTGATGAAGCTCATTGGGTTTGATATCCATAATGCGTTCTACACCTGTATGACTAAGTCCACCTGCCTGTTCGACAATGAATGACATCGGGTTGGCTTCATACATCAGGCGTAACTTACCGGCTTTTGACGGATCCTTGGTGTCCTTGGGGTACATGAAAATGCCGCCGCGAGTCAGGATACGATAGACTTCAGCGACCATTGAGGCGACCCAACGCATATTAAAGTTACGCCCTCTTACGCCTGTTTCACCTGCCAGGCATTCATCGACATAACGTTTGACCGGTGCTTCCCAGAATCGATCATTGGAGGTATTGATAGAAAATTCACTGGTATCTTCAGGTATCGTCATATTGGCATGGGTAAGTACAAATTCACCAATGGTTTTGTCGAGTGTAAACCCATTTACGCCATTGCCGGTTGTTAAGACCATGATGGTTGATGGGCCATATAGTGCAAATCCGGCACACACCTGTTTGGTGCCTTCTTGCAGAAAATCTTCAGCGGTTGGATTTTCCACACCATCCGGGCAACGCAAGATTGAGAAAATGGTGCCCACAGAGATGTTGACATCGATATTGGAAGAACCATCCAGTGGATCAAAAACCAGCAGGTATTTTCCTTTTGGGTATTGCGGTGGGATAGGATAAACATCCTCCATTTCCTCTGACGCCATGGCGGCTAAATGACCTGCCCATTCGTTTGATTTGATCATGACATCGTTGGTAATCAGGTCGAGTTTCTTTTGGGTTTCACCCTGAATATTTTCACTTTCAGCGCTACCAAGGATACCGACTAATGCACCCCGATCTACGTCTTTGGAAATAACCTTACAAGCAGTAACAACATCATTGAGTAAGGAGGTGAAATCACCTGTGGCGGTTAATTTGCGTTGTTCTTCAATTATAAACTGGGTAATTGTCGTACCAATATGCATGCTTAGTTCCTTGTTTAAGTAGCTTTTTATATTCCAACAGGGCGTGACTTGAGCAATCCCTTTAAAAAAAGACTGGTTTGTAATATGTAAAACGGTCGAAATTTTACCAAAACAGCCCCCTTATTACGATGTTAAATTATCGATTTAACAGGTGATTTGCCTTTGATAGCGGAAAAATCGTGTAATATCTCGTATTTATAGCTTGTTCAGGCTGTTTGTGCGGCATAGCATAGCGGATTTTACATTAATAGAGTGTGAATATGACATTACCCAAGATATTACGGATTGCGACACGGAAAAGCCCCCTGGCACTTTGGCAGGCAGAATTTGTTAGAGATTCACTGATTCAGCATTACCCGGATTTACAAGTTGAACTGGTCAAAATGGTGACCCAGGGCGACAAGATTCTCGACACCCCATTGGCGAAAGTCGGCGGCAAGGGTTTGTTCGTAAAAGAACTGGAACAGGGCATGTTGCGTGATGAAGTGGATATCGCCGTGCATTCGATGAAAGATGTGCCGGTTGAGTTACCTGAAGGCCTGCATTTGAGTGTCATTTGCGAACGCGAAGATCCCCGGGATGCATTTGTTTCAAACCATTTTGCTTCGCTTGAATCTTTACCCCAGGGGGCACGAGTGGGCACGTCCAGTCTGCGTCGCCAGACACAACTCAAGGCCATCCGTCCTGATCTGAAAATTCTTGATTTACGCGGTAATGTGAATACACGTTTGAAAAAACTGGATGATGGGCAATATGATGCCATTATTCTTGCCGCAGCGGGTTTAATACGGTTGGGTTTTGATGAGCGTATTAAACAAGCCATCGATTCAACCGTCAGTTTACCGGCAATTGGTCAGGGCGCGGTGGGCATTGAGTGCCGTTCCGACGACAAGGCCATTAATGAATTAATCAGTATATTGAATCATCCACAAACACGTATTTGTGTCATGGCAGAGCGCGCGATGAATACCCGTCTCGAGGGTGGCTGCCAGGTTCCGATTGGCGGTTATGCCATTCTTGAGGGGGATGAACTGTATATGCGTGGACTGGTGGGCAAACCAGATGGTTCGGAAGTTGTACGCGGTGAAATTCGCGGCAAGCCTGAGGATGCACAAACAATGGGCACGGCACTGGCGGATGATTTGTTGTCACGCGGTGCAGATGTGATTCTCAAAGACGTTTATAAGAATGCCTGATCTGTCAGGTCTGACTGTTGTCATTACTCGACCTCGCCTTCAGGCACAGGTGTTGACAGATTTGATTACTGCCAATGGCGGGACGGCTGTTTTGTTTCCCGTTATTGAAATTGCGGCACCCGCGGATCCGGGGCCACTAATGGCACAACTGAATCGACTGGATGAGTTTGATATTGCCATCTTCATCAGTGCCAATGCGGTGACGACCGGCATGAAATTCGTTCAGGCAGCAGGTGGTTTACCGACAAGGTTACAACTTGCCGTGGTGGGCGATGCAACCGCCAGGGCGTTAGCAAATGTCGGTCACCAGGCGGATATTCATCCGAAAAACAAATTTAACAGTGAAGCCTTATTGGCTGTTGAAGAAATGAACAATGTCGCGGGAAAGAAAATCATTATATTCCGCGGTGATGGTGGTCGGGAATTGCTGGCGGACACCTTAAGATCGCGAGGTGCAAGTGTTGAATATGCCGAATGTTACCAACGGGTCAAACCTGATATTGATGTTTCAAATCTGATGAATCATTGGCAAAATAATGATATTGACGCCATCGTCGTGATGAGCAATCAGGGATTACGCAATCTGCAGGAGATGGTGGGCAAGGCAGGTCAAACTTATTTGCACGACAGTCAGCTTGTTGTTATCAGTGAGCGAACATTAAAACTTGCGCAACAATCAGGTTTTAGCAAACAAGCTCTAATTGCCATAACGGCCAGTGATCAGGCGGTGATGGAGGTACTTGCCGGGTTGAAAGGAGCAGGGGAAAGGTGACAGGGAACAGAGTAAAGCTTAAAGGGAAAAACACATGCCACTGTTATAAATCCGGGATCAGCATTATACTTTCTACGGGATAAGCGTATCCAGAATCAACAACTGAAAGAGATTGATTTTATGGCAAAAGATGTAAAAGCAGGATCTGATAAAGAAACCGGGTCTGAAGTTGTGCCTGTTGATGATGCAAATGCAAACAAGGAAAAGGAGGCTGAAAAGTCCTCGTCTGCAAAAGATCCCTTATCCACTAAAGACCCCTTGTCTACTAAAAACAAAAAGGCAGCCAAAAAAGAAAAACATAACAAAGCAGTATCAGGAAAATCTTCCTCGTCGACAGGTAAGTCTTCTTTTGTATCCTGGATTGCGATCGTTGCGGTGTTACTGGCACTGGGTGTCGGTGGTTCAGCTTATTGGATATGGTTACAATCAAAAGAAAAAATCGTTGCACTTGAATCCGCACTGACACAATTAAGGCAGCACGCAGATACTCAGGTTCAGCAAGTCGCGGCTGAAAGTCGCAACCTGGAAGCAAAACTTAATACGGCTCAGGCAGACAACGCACAACAACAAAAACGCATACGTGATGAAATCAGAAATTTAACTGATTCAACCACGGCCATTAGCGATCGAATGGGCAGGACGTCAACTTTATGGATTATTGCCGAGGCCGAGTCTTTGTTGACCGTTGCCAGTCATCGTTTATCGTTGGCGCAGGATATAGGCACTGCGATTTCAGCATTAACAGCAGCCGATCAGCGTCTGAAACAGGTTGGTGATCCTGGCGTACTGAATGTGCGCAGGGAAATAGCAAAAGAGATAAATGCTTTACGTTCTGTTGAAATGCCGGACATTACTGGTATGGCATTTGAACTTGCCAGTCTTGCATCGACGGCTGAACAACTTCCTCTGATTGTAAAACAGCGTCAGGAGCAATTTGAACATTCGTTTTCTTCCACCGAAGAGGCGACGTCTCAGGCTGAAGATATGTCAGGCGTGATGGATGCGGTGTGGAAAGATATAAAATCTCTGGTGGTTATCCGTAAAAATGATAAGCCGGTAGATGCATTATTGGCCCCGGAACAGCGACACTTTCTTTATCAGAATCTTATTTTGAAACTTGAAACCGGGCGGCTTGCCTTATTGACAGGCGATGAAAAAAACTTGAAAACCAGTCTGGAGGTAGCTGAAAAATGGATAAACGGCTATTTTGACCATGAGACGGCAGCGTACAAGAATTTTGAATCGACTATTGCCAGAATTAAAAATACCAACCTGACACCACAGTTGCCCGATATTAGTCGTTCGCTCAGGGCAGTAAGGCAATATAAAGACAGTAAAGGGTCATCACAGTCAGGCCAGTTTTTGAAAGACAAAGCCGCAACTAAAAAACCGGCTAAACAAAAAGAGGTGAGTGCCAGCAAGCAAGCTGTTCCTCAAACTGCTCCAAAAACTGCTTCACAAACCCAGGATAAACAGGAAACCGGGCAGACGCCTGCTGCAACAGCCGGAGATAAGACAGAATGAAATGGCTGATTTCCATTTTGCTTGCATTAACGGCTGCCGTGAGTGTGGCGTTATTTACCAAGGATGATTCTGGTTATGTCATGTTGGCCTATGGTCAGTGGTCGATCGAAATGTCCGCCGTGTTATTGATCATACTTATTGCAGCAGCATTTACCGCACTATATTACACGATCCGATTTTTGGTTGGCTTGAAGGACATTCCTGGACGCGCCCGGGGCTGGCGGGCAACGCGTAAATGTGCCAAAGCAAATGATGGTTTGTCCAGGGGTTTGTTGGCCCTGGCTGAAGGAAAGTGGAAAGAAGCTGAACGCACCCTGATTAAGTTTGTCGATGATAGTCAGACACCTATATTAAATTATCTTGCCGCTGCTCGTGCAGCGCATAATTCTGCCGAATATAAAAAGCGTGATGCTTATTTACAACAGGCACAGAAGATTACCGGGACACAAAAAAAGTCGGGGTCTGCTGGTGTCGCGGTGACAGTAATGCAGGCCGAGTTACAATTACTCCAGGGACAATTCGACCAGTCTATGACCTTGCTTGAGGAATTAAGGAAAGTGGTGCCGAAAAACAATTCTGTCATGCTGTTGTTGGTCCGGCTTTACAAAAAACAGGAATATTGGGAAAAATTGCGGGACTTGTTGTCTGACTTACGCAAGAAAAAAGTGATGGCAGATGATGAGTTGTATCCACTTACGATTGAATGCCATTATGAACTTCTTATAAAAGCTGGTCATGCGGATGATGTCGGCGTTGTATTAAAAGCCTGGGAAGGTGTACCGAAAGAATACCGGGCACATAAAAAACTCATCATGGCTTACTGTCAGCAACTTGTAGATAAAAATAGTAGTGAACCGGCGGAATCCCTGTTAAATAATGCGATTAACAAATCATGGGACACGGAACTTGTATATATGTTTGGCCATATCAATGGTGCAAATGCGGCGTTGCAATTAAAGCACGCAGAAGCCTGGCTTACTAATCATGATAAGGAGCCTGATCTGATGTTAACGCTTGGTCGAATCTGTTTGCGTAATCAACTGTGGGGCAAAGCAAAAGAGTATCTTGACGTCAGCATTCATCATGATGGCCGACCGGAAGCCTATTATATTCTGGCTCAATTACTGGAAAGGCTGGGAGAGAAAGAAAAAGCATTGGATTTATATCAGCAGGGCCTGGGCAAGTCTGTTGAGCTACTGGATTTAACATTGCCAAAACATACTGACGCAGATGAAGCAGAGGCACCACAACGTTTAACGATTATAAATACGTGAACGGTTGTTCATCGATAGTCCGCAATTACCCCGAGATTATACTTAACCCGCTCTTTGTATTTACTGGGCATGCCTGATACTTATAATTCAATTCTTATTGCTGGTTGTGGCGACATTGGATGTCGTGTTGCAAAGTTATGGTTGGCAAAACGACCGGACGTTTACTGCTTAATCCGCAACGATAAATATACAGAGAGTCTGCAGGGCTCTGGTATGCGCACTCTGATAGCTGATCTTGATGATCCGTCGAGTTTAAAAAACCTGAATAGTCATAAAGCGTTAATTTATTATTTTGCCCCGCCGCCTGATCAGGGTGTTATCGATACACGTATTGGAAATTATCTTGCAGCTATGCAGGATAATGTGCCGCAACGTATCATTTATATCAGCACCAGTGGTGTTTACGGTAACTGTGATGGTGCCTGGGTGACAGAGGACGATGCCGTTAAACCATCTGCTGACCGTAGTCGACGACGACTCGATGCTGAACAGCAACTGAAAAGTTATTGCAAGCGGACCAATGCCGAGCGGGTGATATTAAGAGTACCGGGTATTTATGGTTGTGATCGATTACCGGTAGCACGTATAAAGCAGGGACGGTCTGTGGTAAAAGACCATAATTCATTTACTAATCGTATACATGAAGATGACCTGGCGCGTATCTGTGTTGCTGCTGGCGAAAAAAATAAGCCTGCACCAATTTACAATGTCAGCGATGGACAGCCAGGCACGATGGCTCAATATTTTACTGAAACCGCCAGGGCATTGAATTTACCCTTGCCACCTGAAATCAGCTGGCAGGAAGCCCAGCGCGTGATGAGCCCGGAAATGTTGTCCTATTTGTCTGAATCAAGAAGAATAGATAATACAAAAATGCTCAAGGAGCTGGGCATCAAGTTGTTATACCCAAATTTGCATGCGGGGCTGGCGGCTTGTGTTCAGGTCTGAAATACGGAAGATCAAGACCAGGTTTAACACGGGGCGCACGGGGAAAAGACATTAAGAAGGCTTTTTACCACGGAGGTCACGGAGAAAACCTTTTTTGTTTTAAGTTCCTTCTCCCAAAGGGAGAGGGAAACAATCATGCCTTTTCTCCGTGACCTCCGTGGTAAACACTGTTTTTATTAAAAAATCTTTTCCCCGTGCGCCCCGTGGTAAAAGGTTTTGTCTTCCGGTCTTGATGTTGTTTTGAACTAGATCAGCGCGTTATTCGCTGAAGACTTTTCCCGAAATTTTTCGGTGATGATGGTCATTAATTGGCGCGCGATCGTATTTTTGTTGGCCATGGGGAGTTGTTGTTCGCCATTCTGCCAGTATATGCTGAGTGCATTTTCATTGCTGTCAAAACCACCCTGCTCTTTACCTACTTCGTTGGCGGCTATCATATCCAGTGATTTGGAATTTAACTTGGCCAGCGCATTTTCCCGTACATTGTCTGTTTCTGCTGCGAAGCCAACAGTAAAGGGTGGGACTGGTTCGTTGGTCACAAGGGACAGAATATCAGGGTTACGTATCAGTTTTAAATCCAGTTTGGATGCTGCCTTTTTGATTTTTTTTGTTGCAACGGTTTCAGGTCGATAATCAGCCACTGCGGCTGCAGAAATAAAAATATCGGTGGTGTTTATATTTTCCATGACCACAGATTTCATTTCATCCGCGGTTCTTACATCCAGGCGATTTACACCTTGCGGTGTTGTCAGCTTGACCGGTCCACAGACAAGCGTGACGTTCGCGCCAGCTTCCCTGGCGGCTTGTGCAATAGCAAAGCCCATCTTGCCAGAGCTGCGATTGCTGATAAACCGAACCGGGTCGATGTCTTCCTGGGTTGGACCGGCGGTGATCATGATGTTTTTATCTTGCAGTAAACCAGGTTGGAATAGTTCAATGAGTTGATTGCTTATCTGAACAGGTTCCAGCATACGGCCAAGGCCGGTCTCGCCGCAGGCCTGGTCACCGCTGGCGGGACCAAAGCGAACAAAGCCGCGTTTTTGTAGTGTTATTACATTTTCCCGGGTGGCTTTGTTTTCCCACATGACGTTGTTCATTGCAGGCACGTAAACGATGGGCGCCCGTGTCGCCAGACAAACGGTCGATAACAAATCGTCCGCCATACCCTGGGCCAGTTTACTCATGAAGTTGGCGCTGCAGGGGGCGATTAATACAATATCAGCCCAACGTGCCAATTCAATGTGGCTCATATTGGATTCAGAATCACAATCGAGTAAATATTGATGTACCGGGTTGTGACTGAGGGTTTGCAAGGTTAATGCGGTAATAAATTCACCCGCAGATTGTGTCATGACAACACGTACTTCTGCACCCATTTCTTTGAGGCGCCGAACCAGGTCTGCACTTTTATAGGCCGCAATACTGCCGCACACACCCAGCACGATTCGTTTATTGGTCAAATTACTCATTAACTGAAGAATGTCCTATCTATATGAGTGTTCTATTTTGCAGGTTAGAGAACCGTTTTGACAACAGCTAAAACCCACAGTTTCATTGTTGGCCATTATACCTGCCAACGCCATCAGAACCAAAATATGACCAGTTTGATACTTCAAGTCATTGTTCTGTTAAGTTTATCCGCCAGGGATCGGTTTTGTAGAAATGTAGATGACTACTATATGCCTTTGATAGTCTATTGCTTACGTTTTTCCCACCAGGCCATGGTTTGTCGTGCGGTTAAATGGTCAAAGCTGAAGCGGATTTTTGCGAACACGCCAGATGCCGTGTAGTTGGCCAGGGAGAAATCATCATCGGAGAAACCTTCAACATTGTAGCCAATGCTAAGCCAGAGATTTTTGGCAAGGGTGTGGCCAACAGAAACACCATATGAATAACGATGACTATCACCGACATCAGACATTCGTATGCTGGCCTGTGTACCTATATCCCAGCGATGACCCAGGTTATGTCGATACTCGATCCCAAAAAGATTGGTCATGCCGCTATATTCAATGCCATCAAAATTATCAATGACATACTTGATGCCGTGCATTAATGAGACCTGGTTATTGCGGTCGTATAAATAATTGGCATTCAGATTATTGATCAGTTTTCTGGTTCTGGTCGTACCGTTAGCCATGCGCTCGGATTCATTGGCATATTGGATGCGATCCAGGATAATCCATTGGCTGGCCAGAGGCCTGTATGCCAATGAAAAATTCAGGTTTGTTGTTATGTTTTCCGTGCCATTGCTTCGCTCAGTATCAAAATGTCGCAAGCTTGAGGAAAAACCAAGTCCCGGTGCATGATTACGGTAAAAACCTATAAGTAATCCGCGTTTGTTTTCCTGGTCGCCGTCACGCCATTCTCCACGGGATGTAAAGGACCAGCTTCGTTTCGTGTAGTTTGCGCCGATAGTGACGGCAGTAAAGTCATTCGCCACTGTACCCGAAGCAGGCGGTACATTCACATTGAATGGTACATCACCCGGATGACGCAGGGTGTTGACATTTTCGATACCGAAATCAAGGCTCAGGAACTGGTTGATCTGCACACCCTGGGTCAGGCCTATATTGGAAAATACACGCGGACCATATTCACCATGCTGCCCTTCTATGCTGGTGGACAAGGTGGCATTACGCCACGGAGTTGCTTTCAGGCCTATCCTTGTTGTATTGCTGTCCTGGTTTTCACCAAAGGTGAATTCCTGTGAGACAAACAATTGGGTGTTTGCCCTGAGTTGATACTCGGCACCGGCTATCAAGCGATTTGGGTAGTCCGGGTTTGCAGCATTATCAATGGACACTTCAGCACTTGCGTTCAGATTCAGTCTGTCATTCATGAATGCACGCCTTGCGGAACCAGTCAACAAGCTTGACTCATTTGTACCACCGGCACTATCTTCGTCCTTCGCAAAACGCAGGCCGGTTGAGAAGTCGTACTTATTGCGTCTGAATTCAACGCTGCCTTCTACCACGTCGCGTGTGGCATCTGTTCCCAGGTTTTCCTGACGGAACACTTCAGCATTGATGCTTGTGTTTTTACGGAGCTGGTAACTGCCACCTGCGCCGAATTTTTGTGTACCGGTTTCACTACCTTTTTGTTGCCCAAGACCAAACTCGCCATCCTGTCGTCGTATATAGACCGTGCTATCAAGCTTGTTGGTGCGGGTTAGCACTTCGGCTATAAAAGCTGAGCCTTTAACATCGCCGCTGGATGTTTCCCGTCTTGTAGTTGCGATTTCTGCTTTAAGGTTTGTATTGCTGTTGAGATTGTAGGTGGCGTCAGCAGCCAGTAAATCTGCTTCAGCACCCGGTGTGCCTTCATGGATTATTGTGGCACCCAGCTCAGTGCCTGAATCAGAAGGCCTGAAAGCGACACGGCCACCAGCTGTCAGCGATTCATCGCCACCGGAGTTAGATTCGTAATCTATCACGATATAGATCGGGTTGAAGTTTTCATCGCGGCTATAGATGGGTTCTCTGAAATAAACAGTGCCGTCAACTGGATCAAACGTATAATCGATATACCTTCTGAGCTGTTGTGATTCCAGTACGTTCTGACTCTGGAAGCGATCACGTATTTCTATGGTAATTTTTTCACTGTTGAGCACGATGTTCTGACGTGACAAACGATACAGGCCTGATGTGCCGTCACCACGCAGTTCATCCTTGATAAAGGCTTGTTCGGTTTGTGTCGCAAATGCTGTGACACTGACTTTTCCATCCTGATATTCTGTCTTGAGGCCTGTCAGGCTTCGGTTGTAACGACCCAGTTCGGTGACGCTAAGGTCGGTGTTGTAATCACCGAACATCGCATAAAAATTATCGCTTTCAATTCTGAGGAATAATTTTTCTGTACTCGGCGCATCATAGCGTACAGTCGTGGCATCACCGTATAATGTATAATACTTGTTCGGGTCGATAGTGCCGAATAGCCCATTACCCTGTTCCGGTGTTTCTCTTTCGCTGTCGAATGAAATCGTTAGCAGGTACTCGCCTTTTATCTTGCCTTTTGCGAAAAAGGCAAGTCGGCCGTCCTGGAAATAATTATCATCGATGTCGGCAGCTTCAAGGTTTTGCATATTGCCAGACAGATTTTTATGTCCCAGCGTGCCTTCTGCCAGACCCACCATGATCCATTCACGGTAATGCGGTTTGATATATATCGGTATATCGACCGAACGCTCATTATAGCTTAGTGTGATATTGTAGATTCCGCTGCTTGTGACAGGTGCAAACTGGACATAGCCATCCGCATCAACACTGATAATATCAGTGTCCCGGCGCAACTCGGGCAGTAAGTCTTTATCGTCATATGGTCGCAGGTCGCCGGATTCAATCTTTAGATTGGTTTGCGTGTGAATAGTTTCGCCGACCTTATCCAGTAACTGTAGTTCTACTCTGACAGGCGATTTACCATCTGCAATATTGCCACTTGTTTCGATAACACGAATGTCATGTACTTCACCCGTGCGGACAATGTTGATGTTTTGTTTAAATCGGGCGTTACCAAAGGGCCCTATGCCTGTGAAGCTCAGGACATGCTTGCCTGCCTTGCCAAGATCTACACCGATATAACTATAAAATGTTTTGCCGGTTTCCTTGTCCGGAATTTTCATTGCGATACGGTCTTCGTTAACGGTCTTGCCATCGATCTTCAGAACAGGTTTTAATCTGGAATCAAGTAATGCTCTAACAGGCATGATTCGGTGTCCGATGCGTTGTTGCTCGATGATGTCCTGTATGCCATCCTGGTTGTTGTAAACAGTGATTGGTTTGGCCTTGTTGTTTTTCACCGTTGGTGTTGCGCCAACGACGGCGCTGGTTAACAGGCCGCTATCGGATTGGCCTATATGTATTCTTTGTTGCGCTTGTTTTTCGGATAAGGTCACAAGTATTTCGACAAACTGGACTGAAGGGTCTTTAAGTGTGGTATTTTTTTCATTGGTTTGTTCAGACACCACACCAGTACGTTTCACCTGCTTATTATGCAGCCCTAGTGAACGGGCTATGTATGTGCCAAGCTTGTTCGCACGCGCCTCTGCAAGGGCTTTGTTTTCGGGCCTGATTTTTTTATTTTGCGCGTCATTCGGATTCATAATGGTACGTGCAATGACTTCTATCAGCCGGATCTTTTTACCGCGCATGTAATCAATTGCACCTTCAAGTCGTTTTATTTCCTGCTGCGGAAGTCTGGTCTTTTGGCCCTGGTAGTGTCCCAGGAAAATCAGTTTACGCAGGCTTTCTGTTTTGCTCACCAGTATGTTTTCAACTATCGGTGATTGATGTGATCTTCCGTTTGCCGTTTCGAACAACAGCACCGCAATCGCATTGAACTCACCTTCTGACAGTTTCACTTGATCAACATTGAATGTCAGATCGTTTTTCCATGTTTGTGTGTCACTGTCACCTAGTTTGATTATCAGTTGGTTGTTACCGTTGATTTCAACGCTGGCTGGTTTGTTATTAAACAGGGCGCTCAGGGGAACATATTGAGCACCATCAGGGAGATCAACAACAAGGCGGCGATTCAGCATCGTGACACCTTTTCCTGTTAATTTTGCCCTGTATTGCACATTGCTATTTTTCATGTCGCCGGTCATCTGAATCAGATCACTGGTTAGCTGAATACCCACATTTCCCGTGTTTGCTGCAGTTGGTTTATAACGTAAGTAAAAGTCGGCCCGCCATAGTGTGCCACCCTGCATATCAACAAATTGTGAATGCGGTGTGCCGGCAAACCGGGTGTTCTTTTCACAAGAAAATACTTCCATACCCTCAGGAACGCTGGTGAGGTCGAGCTGGACCACATGGGTGCCAGGCCGCAGGCCTTCAAAGTGATACATGCCGTTTTCGTCGGTATCGACAAAGCGGCCATCTTCCAGATAAAGACGTATGTTTTGCACGCCGGGTATATCACCTGCCAGACCAGGCTCGGATAATTTGCCTCTGGGTCCGGTTGTTTTGACAGAGTGGGCGCCGCTGTCATGCCGCGAGACGATAAAGCGTGACTTTGAGAATTGATGGTCGAGCTCCACCTGGACTTCAACCCGGCGATTGAGCAACAGTTGATTTCCAGCAGATGACTGTTCAGGCAGTATTCTGTCAGAATATTGCAGTTGTTTATTGGCCCCCATGCCCAGTATGTCAATTTTAATGTTTTTATCCCGTAGTGTTTTTTGTAAATGTTTTCTGACCGAGCCTGCGCGCGCCAGGGAGAGGGCTTCATTACTTGCGAAGATTGAACGGCTTCTTGCCCTGATAGGTTGTTTGTCCGTATGGCCAACAATAAGGATGCGGCGAATGGACAGGTCTTCCAGGCTTGTTACGAATTCATTAATGTCTTGCAGGTCGTCTGGTTTGAGAGTGGCTGACAGCGAGCCAAATCGCAGGCGGAATATGCGTGAGAAATCTTTTATTTTGTTTATTGCAACCGGGGTTCTTAGTTTGCCTGGTTGCTGCATTTTTACTGCGGCCGGGTCATCAAACTCGCCATAAGCACGAATGGAAAACTCGCCGAAGGCGTTGGCTCTGGTGCGGGTGCTGAATGTCATTCTTGATGAAGAACCCTGCTGTGCTTCACCAAGCGCGAATCGTAGTTGACTACCACTCACGACCGGATCATCAATTCGGGCGCCGTTCTGTTTTGCACTGCCATTAACGTATTCAAGTGCACCGGGTAAGTTCACCACAACGAAGAGATTGTTCACCGTGACCACTTCAACATTCAGCGTTGCGGTATAGTCAATGCTGTCTTTAGCAATCTGGCTTTGCAGTTGCAGGCTGACGGCTCCGCTTTCTCCAAAAGCGGCATCACAGCCACCGGCGATGACTCTTCCCAGCAAATGGCTGCGCGAGTCCATCATATCGTCAACGACCAGTACGGACGCACTGGCCATGTTTGATGTCACCCCGCCATTGGCTGTTCCGCTGGCCATATTGACGGCATTACCTTCTTTTGCCCCCGGAGTGATGGCAGCCACATAGCGTAAATCAATGGCACTGCTGGCCGTCAGTGCGCCAATGGTAAATGTTAGTGTCCGTCCATCAGGCGACACCAGCGGATCCGGTGCGGTCACAGCGTCAATGCGCGTTGAACCCGGCTCGTAGCGGAAACCGACAGGCAGAACATCGACAATACTTGTGCCGTTCAGTGCAATTGCACCGGCGTTACTTACATCAAGCTTGTATTGCAGGAATTCACCAATGGCAACGCGGTTCTTCATGGCCTGTTTGGTAATAAACAAACCGGAGGGAGAAGCATCCAGCGGGTAGTCAATGTGTAATGCCGGGCCGGGGTTCACAATAAAATTTTCACTTCGTGATCCTGTGACAATTGAAAAAGGTGCGCCCGGTAATGCTTGAATGGTGGCCGTTGGTATCGTTGAAGGACCATTAAATCCAGCCGGTGGTATGACATCCAGACGATAACTGCCAGGGACGACAAACGGGAAACGATAATTACCTGGCGGGAAGTTATAGGTATTACCACCACTGTCTGTTGCGACACCGCCGGATGTCACCGTAGCCGGAAATATACTCACGCCATCGTCACCAAAAATGGTTGCCGGCAGACCCGTTGCAACATCAATCATGGTCACACTTGCACCATTTACAGGTGAGCCGTCAGCGGTACTGAACAGTATACCGAAGGGATCAACCAGGATACCGGCGGCACTGGTGTCAGTACCGTCAAATACATCGACATAACTGACGGTCAGTGTTTCATTCGTGCCAACCGAAATTACATCATCATTCACTGCAACGGCAGCATTCGATGACTGGATATAGCCGACAAACACACCTGTGTTAGGCCCGGTCTCGGTCAATTGTAATATGACGCTGTCACCCGAGCTGGACGTTGTGACCGTGACAACAACTGTGTCACTTGTCAGTGGATTATTGTTCTGGTCCGCATCTGTCACACGAATGAATACGGGTTCGCCTGACTTGTAGGAAGTGGCCTGAAGAAAATCAAGGCTACCCAGTACGGTGATCGGAGTGGTATCAATGGCAACGGGATTTGATGATGCTGCAAATGGGCCTGCTGGTAATCCTGTGGTGCTGTAGGATGTTGTCAGCACAGACACTATGCTGGAACCGGTCACCGATACAGGTGTGTATTGCAGTAGTTCAATCGTCGATGGTGTATTGAAAATAGAGACGACATCGGTTGATGCTGTAAGCGGGCCAAAATTATTATTGACCGTCACAGTGTTGTTAATGATGACAGCATGTGATGCTGCTGGCAGCATCAACATGACGGATAGCATCATGGCCCCTGCCAGAGGTGATAAATAACCAAAAGCGTTTTCATCGGCCGCAGTCATCTCACGTCGGAAATGACTGGGGGCGATGGTCGATGAAAGAATTTTCATCGACATCGCTTGTAACAGTTTTTGTAAGAACAAACCACACAGACACGCAGTAGCGCCGGCAATGGAACGAAGTCCATTGCCGGGGCTTTGCTGAATGTTGTGCAGCAGGTTCAGCATGACAACCTTACGGGGTAATGGTTACCTGGAAGGCGCCAATGGTAGTGGCACCGGCAGCCAGCCTGCCACCCGTACCGGGAGCACCGACGTTGTCAACACCTTCACCAGCCGCAGTGCCATCACCGGCATAGATAAACACCGATGTGCCATCTGATTCGGCGAAGTCACCATTGTCGGGCGTTATTGCCACGTCACTCCAGACAGTTGTGCCGGGGTCCAGCGCGATATTGCTGGTCAGGGAGGTGAAGTTTGGTATCGGATCACTGATGACAATGTCCGATGCCGTCGCTGCACCTGCGCCATTGGAAATTACAATGACGTATTCCAGTACCTCACCCGGGTTACCGGTAACGCCGGTGGCGTAATAGACGATGCCACCTGCACCCAGACCGGTATTCAGTGTCCCTACCGCTGGAAATGGCGTACCACCGACAACCGCCGCTGTCACATTCGCCACATATTTGGTGACTGTCAGACTGATAACCAGCACCGTAGTGGTGGTTACATCTATGGGAGCAGCACCTGCGGTGGCGCCATCATTAGCCGTTATCGTGATGTCATACGTGCTGCCATTGACAGTAGCAATCGGTGTGGTCTTAAGGATGAATGTCGTCAATCCTCCAATCTGATCACCTACAGAGGCATTGGCCGCGAGACCCGTCGTCAATGTAATCGTTGAAGTACCCGTCGCATTATCAACAACAGAAGCAACAACATCTACTGTACCAGCAATAAATACAGCATCACCGGCCGCGATACCATTAACAGAGGCATCAGAGACACCATCATTCGGTACTGTAATGACCGTTGCACCCGCAAGAGCGGCAACCGCAACAGAAGTGGCACCAATTGTAACCCCTGTAATATCGATTGAATCCGATGGATCACGGAATACAGCGGTCTGACTGGTAACGTTTGCTCCAAGTACAGCGGCCGATGTCAGATTATACGTATCCGGACCATTGGAATTGTTGATGATAGTGTACGTATAATTCAGGAATACGCCTGATGATGTTGTTGCATCAACCGGCGCGCTCAGCGTCGGGTGAGCGGTCACCAGATTGACCGTCACATCGACTGACGCGGTCAATGCGGTTTGAGGATTGCCGCCGGTATCGTCATAATTGACGGTCGCGGTGTTGGTAATCACTGCATTGGCTGCGGTTGTTGCCGCTGCAGTCCCCGGCAACAGGGTGGCTAACAGGATAAATCCTGCTGCAACACCTGTCGCCTTTTTCAATAAGCCCGAGGGCCTGTTACTTTGCTTTTTCATGATTTCTTGCCTCATGGTTTTCATTAATGGTTTATGTATTTCGTTGTTTAAATTCTTCATGGCGGTGGTCCCTGAGATAATTGACATTTAGACCGTTGCCGTACTTCATTAGGAGGTTCAGGGCCCGCCCTGGCGTAGACAATTAATCGGTTGTGAACTCTTTTATGTGCTGCGTAATTTGGTGATGGCATGTTTTGATTCCTTAATTTTTTAAACGACAAAAGCCCCTTCGGGGCTGGTTAATTTCTGCGAATTTATTTCACTCTGACGCGGTAACTCAATTCCCCGCTGCCACCCGGTGGCACTGTGGCGATGATCCAGCGCACATGCGTGTACTGTTCCGGAGAGGCTTTTTTTCTGACTGGCTTGCCATCCGGTCCCTTGATTTCATAGGTCAACAGGCTTGGCTGCTTGTAGTTTTTACCGCCGTTTATGGAAAACTTGATTTCACTGCCAGCACCTTTTGCACTGTCCAGCTCGTATACGGTTTCTTTGGGGATAGGATTGTCGACAACCACGTTGGTAGCGGCTTCATCACCCGTATTGGAATACTTCATGGTATAAATCAGCACCTGACCTGATTCGATGTCAGTTGCGGGGACACGCTTTACAGTTTCCACGCCGTTATTTTTTTCGACGACTTCTTTTTCTGAAGTCATCGTCAGTTCCACTTTGGGTTTTGCCCATGCAGTGGCGGATAAAAACACTAATACCAACAACGTTAGATACTGGGGTCTTTTTAAAAACATTTTGAATTGCTCCTTTTGTCGTTTTGTTGCTTTGCTTTTAATTAATAAATTCTTTACTTAACTTGCAGCTGATCATTCAGCGTAAATTTTTCGGGCTTAATGCTTTGCAGGTTTTTTTTACTGTGTCGCTGTTCTCATTTTTTTGATTTAGGGGTGTCATTAACTATTAATCGGCTTAATTTGCGCTGTCTTTATATAAAAACTGCTCAACACGCTGTTATTTATATAATTTTTACTGATTAAAATAGTCGTCAGAGCATTATTGGAGGTTGCGATTTTTAGAGAGAAAAATTAATAAGATGTTGTTTTTATTGATAATTATAAATAAATGCAATCAGTAGAAAAAAGACGCAAAAAAACAGCTTATTTGGGAACAATGTGCTTAAAACCAAAATAGCGGTATATTATTCTTATATAACAATAAGTTATGGTATGTAGAAGCTTGAGAATGGCAAAGAATATAAGGCGAAGAAATTATGTGTGGGAGGGTGTTTTCAACACGAATAGACGAGGATAGAACGGCTTTTTGTCGTCAATGCAGGGATGACAGGCAGGCGATACCGTGTGCTAAGTCTTTGATTTAATCAACGAGCCGGGAAGGTCTTGAATCTGTATCTGGCTCAGTTTATTGCAGCCTGGTTCATTTGCGCCAGTTAAGGCGTTGTATGTGGCAGGTAAGCGTCACGTCTTTATATTGGTCATTTCCAGGATTTAAAATATTACCAACATGCCAATTACAGACTGGCCTCTAAGTGAAAGGCCACGCGAAAAGCTATTAATACAGGGCGCATCTGCTTTATCGGATGCTGAACTGCTGGCCATTTTCCTGCGCACCGGTGTACGTGGAAGAACAGCAGTGGATCTGTCGCGGGATCTGATCAATGAGCATGGTAGCCTGCGCGCTCTGTTAAAGACTGATCTTGAGACATTTTGCTCAAGCGCCGGCCTGGGCAAGGCAAAATATGCCCAATTACAGGCCGTGTTGGAGATGGGTAAACGACATTTGTATGAAGTGCTGGCGCAATCAGAAGTATTGTCCAGCCCGAAAAAAACACAAGCTTATCTGACATCACGTTTACGGGATTATGAGCATGAAGTATTTGCCTGCCTGTTTCTTGATAACCGCCATGGCATCATTTGTTTTGAAGAATTATTTCGCGGTACGATAGATGGCGCCAGTGTTCATCCGCGCGAGGTGGTTAAACAGGCTTTGCGTCTTAATGCGGCAGCGGTCATCTTTACACATAACCACCCTTCGGGTATTGCAGAACCCAGTAAAGCGGATGAGCTGATTACCGTGCGCTTGAAAAAAGCGTTGGCCCTGGTGGATATACGTGTGCTGGATCATGTGATTGTTGGCAATGCACATTGTGTTTCATTTGCCGAGCGCGGTTTATTGTAACGATTAAAAGGCCGGCTATATTTTCAGGTCTTTCTCAATTTTTTGAAGCGCTTGCTGGATTTCATCAAGCACCAGGTCTGCTTGTTTTGTATCATTGTTTTTTGAATTTTGTACCGCATTTTTTGTAACAGGGACAGTGTTATCATTTGAAATCAAGTGCAGCGCGACGGCCGTGATGTTATCACTGTTAGGATAACTTATGTTTTCTGCGTGTTCACTCATGCGGTCCAATGCAACATCCACTTTAGAGTGATTGCTAAAGTGTTTTATCATTTCATCTTCTGATAAAGATCCCCATAAGCCATCGGTGGAAAGTAAGAGGGTGTCGCCAGGATGTAATGTGGTTGCAGGTGAAAAATCAGGTTTAATTGATTTTTTAACACCGCCGACACAGCGGGTGACCTGATTACTTTTCGGATGGTTCAAACGCTCTTTTTCCGTCAATTTTCCTTTTTTTATCAGTTCTTCGACAATTGAATGATCGTGTGTTCGGCTAAATAATTTATTTTCTCTGATTAAATAGAGTCGACTATCTCCCGCATGTGCCCACCATGCTGTGCCGTTTTGTACCAGACAGGCAACCCCCGTACTACGTGGTATCAGAGGGGGTTCTTGTTGTTTACCGGTTTCGATGACAGACAAATGAGCATATTCAAATGCGTAGGTAAAAAATTTATGCGGATCTTTAATAGGTAAAGCCGTATCATTAAACACTTCAGTCATTTTCAAAACAAATGTGTTGGCAGCCAGCTCACCTCCTTTATGTCCGCCCATGCCATCTGCAAGTATCAATAGAACGGCTTCCGGACGTTCCAGTACTGCAAACCGGTCCTGATTAGTTGTGCGATTACCCAGACGGTTGGTTTTACCAATTTCGTATTTCATTTTATCTTATTTAACCCACGGGAAAGTGCTAACAAATTTGTCTAATGCTGTTTCTGGCTCTTCTTGTAGTGAATATTCAATATCAAATATTTTGAGATAATCGCTCACTTTTTGCGGCCGTAACTCGGGATCGATTTCCATTGCCCAGTCGATTGCTTCAAGTAGTGGTGCAGAGTAACGTTTTTTGAATGCGACGGTTGCAGGCCGCATTTTGTCTTTTTCCAGTCGGGTGTTTGCAGCAGGTGGTGACACACCTTCTATACAGGCACGCATGGTTGCACCGATGGCATATATATCTGTCCATGGGCCGACATAACCTTTTATATTGTATTGTTCGACCGGAGAAAATCCGGGGGTGACGACCTGGCTTTCCTGGTTCTGCCGGGTGGCGCTCATCTGGTGAACCGCGCCGAAATCAAATAATAAAGGCCTGCCACCGGGTCTTAAATGAATATTGCCTGGTTTGATGTCTAAATGAAGCAGGCCACTGGAATGAATGGCATCCAGTCCGGTAAGCAATTGTGGGAAAACGGTCCTGATAAAGGTTTCACTGAGTCTGCCCCGGGATTTTATATAGGATTGCAGATTTGCGCCTTCTTCATAATCCATCACCATATAAACGGTGCCATTGGCCTGAAAAAAATTCGTTACGTGGACAATATTAGGGTGGTGAAGTTTGGCCAGGATGCTGGCTTCCTTAAAAAAGGATTTTCGACCGGCGACAAGTGCATCCTGGTGACTATCTTCAGTCGCTTCGATTTTAAGTCCATCAACACGACGAGCAATTTTACTCGGCATATATTCTTTGATGACGGATTTTGTTTTGGAATGATTATCAGTGGCCAGATAAACAATACTGAAGCCACCACCACCGAGCATTTTTTCGATGATGTAGTTATCGATGACGGTACCGTTTGGCAGCTTATTTTTTACCTTACTCATTACAATTTTTAAATCGGCCACTGAGCATCAGACTTAAATTACATATAATATACAGGGAATATAGGTTTTGTACATGGATGTACTTATTTCGCGAGAGGACAGGACGTCCGGAGCGATTTGTACATGGATGTGTGAAGCGATGTCCGGAGCGATGTATGGTTTCCTCCCGGGCTATTAAAGATTAATATGCCGACAGGAATAATTTTCATTTACTGGAGAAAGACATGATTCGTAGCATGACGGCTTTTGCTCGCCAGGAGCAACAGGAAAAATGGGGGCGGCTGGTGTGGGAAATCCGCTCGGTAAACCATCGTTATCTGGAAATTGCGACTCGATTACCGGATGAATTTCGTGTTTTGGAACCAAAAATCAAGGCAGAAATAGCCAATAAACTTAATCGTGGCAAAATTGAATGTAATTTACGCTTCATGTCGAGTTCTGACATGGGAGAAGAGATTGTCTTTAATGAAGAATTTGCTAAAAAATTGATTCATGCCAGTCGTGATATTGATGGACTTTTGTACAATCCATCGCCTATCAATTCAATGGATGTATTAAAGTGGCCGGGGATGTTAATCGGTGTAGAAGCCGAAACGGACACCATGAGAGAGCATGCTATGTCATTGTTATCTATAACATTATCAGATCTGGTGTCGATGCGCCAGGGTGAAGGTGAGAAAATCAAGGCAATGATCGAGCAGCGGTGTAACGGTGTCAAAGAGGTGGTTGACAGGGTTCGGGGGGTGATTCCGGAAATTATTGAACGTCGCCGCCAGCGCTTGATGAGTCGCCTGGAAGAGCTGCAGGTGCAGGTGGATCAATCAAGGTTGGAGCAGGAATTGGTGATGTTGATTCAAAAACTGGATGTTGATGAAGAGATGGATCGACTCGATGCTCATTTACAGGAAGTGCAGCGCCTGGTGGACAGTAATGAGCCCGTAGGACGCCGACTGGATTTCCTGATGCAGGAGTTGAATCGTGAAGCCAATACACTGGGGTCAAAATCAGTTGATGTGGATACATCACGGGCATCAGTGGATCTCAAGGTTTTTATTGAGCAAATGCGCGAACAAATACAAAATATTGAATAAAATCAACACGAGCAACGAGTTATGTCAGAACAAATAACAGCAAATAAAGCCGGTACAGGTAATTTATATGTCATTGCGGCCCCCTCGGGGGCAGGTAAAACCAGCCTGCTTAAAGCATTGCTGAGTGACAGCAAAGATATCGAAGTGGCGGTGTCATATACCACTCGCCCAAAGCGTGAAGGCGAAGTCGAAGGGGTTGATTATTATTATATCGATAAAAACAACTTTCTGGAGATGGTTAATAAGGAGCAGTTTCTCGAATACGCGCAGGTATTTGACAATTTTTATGGTACTTCACGAGAAAAAGTGGAACAAAGGCTAAAAAAAGGCAAAGACATCATACTGGAGATAGACTGGCAAGGCGCCCGTCAGGTGAGAAATGCCTTTCCGCCTTCATCTAAACAGCAATGCATTGGTATATTTATTTTACCGCCGTCCAGATCGGCACTTTCTGAGCGTCTTCATGCCCGTGGGCAGGACAGTGAAGAGGTCATTACCAGACGCATGCAGGGGGCGGTAGAGGAAATTGCGCATTTTGATGAATTTGACTATTTGCTTGTAAATGACGTGTTTGAAGAGGCCTTATTTGATTTGAAAACTATTATACGGGCAAATCAGCTGGCTTTTGGGCCCCAATCGAAGAGAATTGACGGATTAATCACGGATTTATTAGCATAACGCCCTGTTTTTTTGTAAACTTGTCTGCCGGTCTGACCCGCTGTTTTTCTGCGCTGGCTGGCCTTTAAATAATTTAATTTGCTTTAAATTCTCAGGAGTATTTTTATCATGGCACGAGTCACAGTAGAAGATTGTCTGGATAATGTTGATAATCGATTTCAATTAGTGCTTGTTTCTGCAAAACGTGCCCGACAATTAACGATGGGTAAAGAACCTATGGTTGAATGGGAAAATGATAAAGCAACGGTTGTTGCCCTTCGTGAAATATCTGAAGGCCTGGTCGATCGCAGCATCCTTGATGAAAAGAAAGAAGAACCAAAAGAAGAAACTCTCGAGGACTTATTGGCTGCGGCTGATGATGCGAATATTGCGGCTGCGGCGGCGGCGGCGGGAAGTGCTGCTGAGAGTAGTGAAGTAGCCGTGCTTGAAACGGCACCGGTAGAAGCAAGCTCGTTGCAGCCAACAGCGGTGTCTGCTAGTGAGTCAATAACTTCTGAGTCAGCATCGCCAGATTCAGCTACAGATTCAACGCCAGATTCAACGCCAGATTCAACTACAGCGGAAGCTGACCAGGGTGCTGAATCAGCCTCTTCCGAAGAGTCTGAGTCCAAACCTGATACTTCATCAGAAACATAAGCCCGGCCCATGTCTCGCGTGTGTCTGCACTTGATGCTGAGACACGCTGCTGTAAATCCTGTAACTCGCTGATATTCCCTTATCTTCCTGACGGAATGGCATCAAACCGGCAATCGGCTTTGCCCGTATTGCCGCGCCTTCGAATTGCTGTCCAAAATGGCGGTAAAGTCTTTGAAAATTGGTTAGTTGTGCAGTAATCTGATTTGAGGAAATCCTGGGCTTTCCTGAGCCTGTGAGAATGATGGGCCAGAGAGATTACATTTGTTATTTGCCTCAATAACTTATTAATTGTGAATCTATTTTGCTAAAAGCGATTGAAAAAAACGTATCACCCGTATTTTTGATCGGCGATTTGTGTGACATGCTGGAAAAATACCTTGAGCATGACCAGGTCGCTGAAGTTTATCGGGCCTATCTTTTTAGTGCTGACGCGCATGAAGGACAGCGCCGTATGAGCGGTGAGCCCTATATTTATCATCCTCTGGCTGTTGCCCGCATTCTTGCCGAAATGCGTATGGATCAGAAAAGTATCATTGCGGCAATCTTGCATGATGTCATTGAAGATACACCTACCGCGAAGGACCAGTTGGAAAAGGAATTTGGTGAAGAAGTTGCTGGTCTGGTTGATGGTGTAAGCAAGCTCGCTAAAGTAAAAATAGAAAGTCATGCAGAGGCGCAAGCTGAAAATTTCCAGAAAATGATTCTCGCCATGGCAGATGATATACGTGTCATTCTGGTAAAGCTGGCGGACCGACTTCACAACATGCGTACTCTGGGCGTGATGCGCCCGGATAAACAAAAACGTATTGCGCGCGAGACGCTGGATATCTATGCGCCCATTGCCTATCGCCTGGGAATGAACAATATACGTAACGAATATGAAAATCAGGGATTTTCTATTCTATATCCAATGCGTTACCGGATACTTGATGAGGCTGTTAAAAAAGGACGCGGCAATCGAAAAGAAATTGTTCAGGGAATAGAGGAATCGATTGAGGAACGTTTAAAACAGGATGGAATTAAAGTGCGCGTTTCAGGTCGGGAAAAGCACTTGTTTAGCCTCTATAAAAAAATGAAAGACAAGAGTTTGCCTTTTTCCGAAGTATTTGATGTTTATGCATTTAGAATTATTGTGGACAAGGTTGAATCCTGCTATCACGCACTGGGTGTTGTTCATAATTTATATAAGCCAGTGCCGGGAAAATTCAAGGATTATATCGCAATTCCCAAAACCAATGGTTATCAATCACTGCACACGGTTTTATTCGGACCCTATGGTGTGCCTATCGAAGTTCAAATTAGATCAAAAGATATGGAACGTGTTGCTGAAGTGGGTATTGCCGCGCATTGGTTATATAAAACGGGCGATGGTCATGGCGGCATGACACAGGATCGTACGCGCCAATGGTTACGGAATGTGCTGGAAATGCAGCAAAATGCGGGTAATTCAATTGAATTTCTGGAGAATGTTAAAATTGATCTTTTCCCTGATGTTGTTTATGTGTTTACACCACAAGGTGAAATAAAGGAATTGTTAAGAGGGACAACGGCGGTTGATTTTGCCTATGCAGTGCATACAGACGTTGGAAATACCTGTGTCGCAGCAAAAATAAACCGTCGACTAATGCCGTTGCGAACTGAGTTATTAAATGGACAAACTGTTGAAATCATCACTGCACCGGGTGCTCGACCCAATCCGTTATGGCTTGATTTTATTGTGACCGGAAAAGCAAGGTCAAACATAAGGCATTATTTAAAAAATTTACAACGCAAGGAAGCCATCGAACTTGGCGAACGCCTGTTGGTCAAGGCATTAACAACATTTTCAACTACTCTGGATGATATCTCGCAGATAACTATAGAAAGGGTTGTTAAAGTATATAATTTTGATGATAAGGATGATTTGCTTGAGGAAATTGGTTTGGGTAATCGGGCAGCATATTTAGTCGCGCAACAGTTAATCAGTATTGCTGAGGAAGAAGACCAGAAAATTATATCAAGAAAATCACAAGCCAAGCGTCAGGGTAAGTTACGTCATGTGCTGGATCGTTATGTTCCGTCTTTTCTGAAAGGCGAAAAAAAATCTTCGCGTCCTTTAATGATTACTGGCACAGAAGGCATGGTGATGACATTTGCTAAATGTTGTCGACCAATACCGGGGGATCCAATTCTTGGCTTCGTGACCACAGGTAAGGGTATTGTCGTGCATACCCATTCTTGTAAGAATGTAGTTGAATACAGAAAAACACCTGAAAACTGGATAGATGTACGCTGGGAGCCGAATACGACAGGTGATTTTCCTGTCGATATCCGAATTGATGTCGTTAATCAGCGCGGCGTATTGGCCACTGCGGCTGCGATTATCGCTGATATGGGTTCGAATATTGATAATGTTAATATTGAAGAAAAAGAAGGAAAGTTTAGTACTATAACTTTTACAATTCAGGTGCAGGGTAGAAAACATCTGGCTAACATAATGCGCCGTTTAAAATCCCTGGAGCAGGTGACGCGAATTATGCGGGTAAAAAGATAAGCCACACTAAAGCGTTTAGCGAATATTTAATTTAGTTATTGTTAGTTAAAGGAGTGATAAGGTGGGAAGAGAAATTATTAAAACAGATAATGCTCCGCAAGCTATTGGTACATATTCTCAGGCGGTCAAGGTCAATAATACAGTTTATCTTTCCGGTCAGATTCCATTGGATCCTGAAACGATGGTTTTGATTGATGCGGATATCAATGCCCAGATTTGCAGGGTGTTTGATAACTTGAAAGCAGTTGCAGAGGCAGCCGGTGGCTCTTTAGCAGATGTCGTTAAATTAAATATTTTTTTAACAGATATGAATAATTTTCCGATAATTAATGAAGTGATGGCGAACTATTTTCAGGAACCTTATCCAGCCCGTGCTGCGATTGGTGTGGCCTCTCTGCCAAAGGGGTCTGCAGTGGAAATGGATGCCATCATGGATTTATCCAGGTAAGCCCTGTATCTTGCCTGTCACTACTGTATCCAATCGAATGTCTTCTAATTCTGATAAGCTACCCATAGTAGAAAAAAAGGACATTTGTGTGACCAGGCTCAAAGGTGTTGGGCCGCAAGTTGCTCAACGTCTTTCCCGTCTTGGAATATATACTATACGTGATGTATTGTTTCATTTGCCACATCGGTATCAGGATCGGACACAGATTGTGCCGATAGCGGGTTTGCAGCCTGGTAGTGAAGTTGTTGTCCAGGGGATAGTAAGTGCGACTAAACTACAGTTTGGTAAGCGACGTTCATTGTTATGTACTATAGCCGATGATACCGGCAGTTTGAAATTGCGATTTTTTCATTTTTCCGCCAGCCAAAAAGCTGCGCTAAGTGAAGGCACCTGTATCCGCTGTTTTGGAGAAGTACGCGCTACCGGTCAGTTCGGCCGTTCACGATTTTCTGGTCTGGAGATGATACACCCGGAATACCAATACAGTGATCCGGGCGCGCCATTGCAAGCTGAAGAATGTCTGACGCCTGTTTATCCCGCCACTGAAGGTTTGCAACAACGGTCCTTACGGGCTATTTCAGAACAGGCATTGGCATATTTAGAGAATAACACTGAATTGCTGGATGACTGGTTAACAGATTCCATGCCTGATGATATTGATGTGATGTCATTAGTGAGTGCGATTAATTTTCTGCATCGTCCTCCGCCTGATGCACCTGTTACAGAATTATTGGCTGGCAACCACGCTTCACAACAACGACTGGTATTTGAAGAATTACTGGCTCGTCATTTGTGCATGCGTCAGTTAAAGAAAAAAATCCAAAAAAACAAGGCATTGGCAATTAGTAGTCAAGATCGGACATCAGCACGGCTGGATAAGATCCTGCCCTATGCGCTAACCGGCGCTCAAAAAAGATGTATTGCGGAGGTAATGGATGATCTGGGTAAGGACTATCCAATGCAACGTCTGGTTCAGGGTGATGTAGGTTGTGGCAAAACAATGATCGCGGTTTACAGCGCATTTTATGTTGCATCTGAGGGTTTGCAGGTCGTGATCATGGCGCCGACAGAAATACTGGCAGAACAACATTTTAATAATATTCAGCCCCTGGCAAGCCAGCTGGGTCTGGAAGCTGTTTGTATAACCGGGAAAATTAAGGGTAACAGGCGTGTAGATATTCTGGAAAAAATACAATCCGGACAGGTGAAAATTATCATCGGCACTCATGCAGTGTTTCAGGATGAAGTGAATTTTGACAGGCTGGCTTATATAGTGGTTGATGAACAGCACCGTTTTGGTGTTACGCAACGTCTGACGCTTTTGAATAAAGGTGTTCGAAATGGCCTTTATCCACATCAGTTAATCATGTCAGCAACACCTATTCCGCGAACATTGGCCATGTCTATCTATGCGGATCTGGATTGTTCTATAGTGGACGAAATGCCGCCTGGACGATCGCCTGTTAATTCAGTTGTTCTGCCTGATGAGCGACGCGATGATATTTTATCCAGAATTCGTGAAGCCTGTCGTGAAGGCAGGCAAGCCTATTGGGTTTGTCCGTTGATTGATGAATCGGAAGTTTTACAATGCCAGGCCGCTGTCGAGACAGCGACAATATTGAGTGCAGCTTTACCGGATTTGCGTATAGGGCTAATTCATGGCCGATTGAAACCGGATGAAAAAGAAATCGTCATGAAACAATATAAACAAAATAATCTCGATATTCTGGTCGCCACAACTGTAATTGAAGTGGGTGTTGATGTGCCGAATGCGTCATTGATGGTCATTGAAAACTCCGAAAGACTGGGTTTATCGCAGTTGCACCAGTTACGTGGACGCATTGGCCGTGGTCGCCAGGAGAGTAGTTGTATATTTTTGTATAAAGCGCCATTATCAAAAGTGGCGTATAAACGGTTAAGTATCATGCGTAATACAAATGATGGTTTTGAAATAGCGAGAGAAGACCTTGCACTGCGTGGCCCGGGTGAAGTATTCGGCACACAACAGTCGGGTTTAATGCAATTCAAGATAGCCGATCTCCCGCGCGATGAGTATATGTTGCCGAAGGTAAGACAGGCCGCGGAACAACTGTTGCATGAACACCCGATCGCAGTGCAGTCCTTGATTGAACGGTGGGTGGGTCAGTCTGCGCGATATTGGGAGGCCTGATAGCACATGGCAAATTCTGATTTTATAAATCGTGATTTATCGGTCTTGTGGCACCCCTGTAGCCAAATGAAAGACCATGAAAGTCTGGCATTGATCCCCATAAAAAAAGGCGAGGGTGTGTGGCTGGAAGATTATGATGGCCGGCGTTATCTTGATGCGATCAGTTCCTGGTGGGTAAATTTGTTTGGTCACGCCAACCCGATAATAAATGAAGCGATCAAGCAGCAACTGGACCAGCTTGAACATACCTTATTGGCAGGTTTTACCCATGAACCTGCCGTCAGCCTGGCAGAACGGTTGGTAGAAAAAACACCGCCTGGCCTGAATAAATGTTTTTTTGCCGATAACGGTTCGTCGGCAGTTGAGGCAGCACTAAAAATGAGTTTTCACTATTGGTTGAATAAAAATAAGGGGCTGAATAAAAATAGCGGGTCTTCTGCGGGGACACGCACAAAGTTTGTTTCATTGAGCAATAGCTATCATGGCGAAACACTGGGTGCATTGGCTGTAGGTGATGTCGCGTTATATAAACAAACATACGGGCCTTTGTTGATGGATGTGATAACTGTCGCATCGCCAGATTGTTATTTCCGTGAAGAGGGTGAGTCCTGGGAAGATCATTCGATAAAGATGTTTAGTCATATGGAGCAGGTATTGTCAGAACATTCCCGTGACATATGTGCTGTCATCATTGAACCCCTGGTCCAATGTGCGGGTAATATGCGTATGTATCACCCGGTCTATTTAAAAATGCTTCGGGATGCCTGTGACCGACATGATATTTTGTTAATTGCAGACGAAATAGCGGTTGGTTTTGGGCGCACAGGTAAAATGTTTGCCTGTGAACACGGCGATATATCACCTGATATTATGTGTTTGTCCAAAGGCATAACAGGTGGATATATGCCCTTGTCCGCCGTCATGTGTAGTGATGAAATTTACCAGGCGTTTTATGATGACTATGTGAATATGTCGGCATTCCTGCATTCACACAGTTATACAGGAAATACGCTGGCTTGCGCAGCAGCTAATGCCACACTGGATATTTTTGAACATGACAATGTTCTGGATAAAAATATTGAGTTGGCAAAAACAATGAAAGCGGAGACGGAAATATTTTGGGATCACCCGCATGTTGCCGAAGTACGACAAACAGGCATGATATTGGCACTGGAGATGGTCAAAGATAAAAAAAACAGGCTTCCTTATCCCTGGCAGGAAAGACGTGGCATTGATGTATATAAATTCGCGTTGGATCAGGGTGTGTTGTTAAGGCCATTGGGTAATGTGATCTATTTTATGCCGCCTTATGTTATAACCGCAGAACAAATTCGCACGATATCAGAAGTCGCTTACCAGGGGATATCAAACGCGACCGCTTAAGCATGGAAACATTATTTCACCGCAAAGGCGCAAAGAGCGCAAAGAAACATTAAATATTAATAATTAAAAAAGCCAGGATTCACAGTTATGGTGAATCCTGGCTTATCTGATTAGTCGCTTACTAGCTTTTATAAGTTAAATGAATTCCTTTGCGTACTTTGCGCCTTTGCGGTGAAAACGTATGTTTAAAAGGCGCTCAACTGATCCGGGAATTTTTCAGGCCGGTGCTTTTGACCATATCTTCAATTGCGTTCAGATCAGGAATGATGGCGGCTGATTTGTTTACCAGCACATTACTCAATACCAGCTCTTCACTGTCATCATTTGCTGCGGCGGTAATTTTCTTTTCATCCAGGTTGACTAGCCTCGGCAAAGCACCGGTCACTATTGCATAGAAATTCAAAGAATCATCGTCTGAAATGCTGTTCAAGATGGCTATGTGATTGCTCGAGGATGTAGCCGGCATATTTTTTCCCATCGCAGCTTCTAGTGACATCAACGGAATTCTGATTCCGCGCCATTCCATTGTGCCCAATATCCATTCAGGCGAATTGTCGACAGGTGTGGGGTCACTGTAGTTAATAATTTCGGCTACCGCAGTATTAGGCAATATTATCGGGTCACCTTCGAGGCTTAAAATCTGGCTATGTATGTATGTTGTTTTCTGTACCATAATCAGGTTCCTTTATGTGTAAAGGGTTAATAAGTTAATCGTAATTATCTCTGTCACTAGAGCACTGTTTATTAAGGCAATTAAATCAGGTATTCCACTAGCGCAATGGCCAGTTCTTCAGGGGTGCCACTACTCGTGACACAGCCTGTGTTGCGTGCACAGTCGGGCATACTGCTAATGACGCAACTATCCGGTTCCTGGGCCCAGACGACACCGCCTTTCTCGCTGATCACCTGGCAACCTTCTTCACCATCATTTCCCATTCCGCTGAAAATTATTGTGCCGATATTTGGACCGTAATTATTTGCCACATCAGTCATTACATCATCAATTGACGGTGTGTAAATGGAATGACCAGAGAGAGGTTCAATGCTGATGGCACCCGATTGGTTTAAAATGATTTTCTCTTCTATGGGCGCCAAAATAACTTCCTGATTCTGTATTATGTGCCCGGGTTTTGCTGTCATGACATTAAATGTTGTGGCCCGATTAAGTTGTTCGCCCAATAGCTCAATATGACTGGCTCCGATATGTTGAGCGAGTACAAATGCAATAGGTAAATTTTCTGGCAGGCAAGAAAGAAAATCTCTAACCGCCATAGGTCCACCCAGAGAGGCACCCAATACCCATATTTTTTCTGCACTGGTGATTTGATCGGCATGTGTTTGTGTGTCGGGTTCAGGATATGACTCTATTTGTAATTCAGCTGCTGTTTGTCTGGCAGGCGTTATCCTGTTGGGTGTTCCCGGGTCAGTTTGCTTTACTACGGGCAAATCCTGTATCTCTACCGGTGGCTCAAGCGGTGTTTCCAGGATGGGTATTTCTGCAGCGGGTGGTTCTTCAACAGGTATATCTGCAACAGGTTCATTAGCAACATGTTCTTCAAAAATAAGTTCTTCAACTATATTTTCTTCAGCTATAAGTTCTTCAACAACCGGTTTGTTCCTTAAGGATTTTTCAGCCAGAGAGCGTAACTTGGACGCAAGTTTGTCGCTCCAGTCAGGACTGGAAATAGAAATATTAAACTGGGTTGTTGCATTGTCATTAAATAAAAGTGGCAGGGTGGATTCTTCAAGTAGGGATTCCAGAATATCAAGTTCCTGTTCTGCATTTTCATACAAATCAACCAGGATGGCATCTGTGTTATCTGGATCGATTTCCTGCAAGCATTGGGTGGACAGTTCAGCAACCGCAACGATCTCTATATCGTGCGTTTTAAGTGCCGTTTGCAACTCTTCCGGTTTATGGTTTGAAGTATGTATGATTGCAACACGGAGAAGCTTGTTGTTATCGTTGTTGTCATTCACTTGAATTTAGTAAAGACTCAATATTTTCAAGAAGTTCAGTTTCCTGGAATGGTTTACCCAGGTAAGCATTCACACCGATTTTTGTTGCTCGATCGCGATGCTTGTCCCCTGTTCGGGAAGTAATCATGATGATAGGTATATCTTTCAGACGATCATCATTTCTCATCGCTGTTGCAAGTTCAAAACCGTCCATACGTGGCATTTCGATATCGAGTAACATTACATCCGGTATCTGGTCCTGGAGTTTATCAAGTGCATCTATACCATCTTTAGCCGTCATAAACTGGTAGTTGTGTCGTTTGAGCAGTCGTTCTGTCACTTTACGCACAGTAATTGAGTCATCCACAATCATAACCGTTGGGATTGCAGAAGCTGCTGCTGCTTTTTCAGCTTCTATTCTTTCCCTTTCGACTTCAACCTTGGCAAAATGAGCCATACCTTCACGTATCAGTGAGGAAATATCGATAATCAGTGCAACACGGCCATCACCCATAATTGTCGCGCCTGATATGCCGTTGACTGTGCTGATTTGTGGGCCAACGGATTTGATTACAATTTCCTGTCGACCGACAATTCGTTCAACCAGCAACGCAACAGAATGGTCACCCGCGCGGGCCAATATAAGTGGCACTTTTTCGCCAGGTTCAGGCAATTGTGGTTTGGCAACACCCAGTATCGTACCGAGATGAAAAAACCCGTATTTTCTGCCACCATACTGGTAGATGGGTTTGTCTTCATCATATAATTTTGCTAATTCCTTGCCGGACACTCGTATAACACCATCGACAGAAGACAGTGGGAGGGCATATTGCTCTTCACCTGTTTCAATGAGCAGAGCCTGGTTTGCCGAAACAGTTAATGGTAACTGGATGGTAAATATAGAGCCTTTGCCTTCTTTTGTATCAATATGAAGGGTGCCGTTAACTTGTTTAATTTCCGTATTGACGACATCCATGCCCACTCCACGACCGGAGATTTGTGTGACCTTTTCTGCGGTACTAAATCCTGATTCAAGTACAAACTGCATAACTTCGTTATCAGTCAGGTCTGAATCATGGGTCATGAGGCCCCGTTCAATTGCCTTTTTACGGATAGCTTCCAGATTCATGCCCGCGCCATCATCCTGGATTCGAATGATAATTTTTGGGCCTTCCTGGTGGAAGTTAAGCAAAATACGACCGGTTTCCGGTTTGTTTGCTGCCAGACGATCCTCGGGTAATTCGATACCGTGGCCTATTGCGTTACGTAACATATGTTCCAGTGCCGGGACCACCCTGTCCAGAACGGTCCGATCCATTTCACCTTCGGCGCCCTGTATTTTAAAGTCAGCCTGTTTGTCCAGCTCTTTTGCCGTTTGTCTGACGATACGTCTTAGTCTTGGAACGGCATTGGTGAAAGGTACCAGGCGGGTACGAACCAGACCTTCCTGTAATTCCGAGCTAACACGAGACTGTTGTAACAACAGGATTTCAGATTCTCGCGTGTAATTTTCCAGTAAACCTTTAATACTGCGTAAATCGCCCATACTTTCCACTAGAGATCTGGACAACTGTTGCATGTTTGAGAACCGGTCAAGCTCCAGTGGATCAAAATCCTCATCGGCCCCTGCGTTACTTTCGTATCTGAAAAGAATCTGCGCTTCTGCTTCGATTTCGAATTTTCTAAGCTGTTCACCGATTCGGGCGATGGTCTGATCGAATTCAGTCAGGTTATATCCAATTGCACTTAACTGCTGGTCAACGCGTGATCTGTAGATTGTGACTTCACCGGCATTGTTGATCAGGAGATCCAGTAATTCTGCAGAAACTTTAACCTGTTCTTTTGATGTTTGAGAAGACTGTTTTTCTGCTTTCTCCGCTTTCTGTTCTTCAGTAAACTCGGCCATCTCAAAGTCAGATATTTCTGCTTCATCCAGATTTTCTACAGCAAAGACGGCGGATAATCTGTCGGATTGCTCATCCCCTGTTGATGTTTCCGGCGTGATTGTTTGAGCTTCTTCAGTTGTCTCTATTGTCTCTACGACGTCAGCCACTTCCTCACGCTGTTTAAGACCAACAGATATTTCAATTTCATCTATCAGGTGTTCAACAGACGATAATGGCTCACTTCGGCGGATATTGTCGAGTGCAGTGCTTAACCAGTCATAAGCCGTGTGAACGACCGCAACAAGTTCTTGAGTGGCTGTCAGATGACCGCCGGTAATTTTTTCCAAAACAGTTTCAATACTATGGGTCAGGTCTCCGATTGGCGCAATATTTGCCATGCGGGCGCCGCCCTTGAGAGTGTGTAATGCCCGTAAAACTTCCTGGAGTACTTCACTATTTTCCGGGTCTCCAGACCATTGATTGAGTAAATCATCCATCGTATGCAGAATTTCAGCTGCTTCTTCAAGAAAGATATCTGCAAGGTCATCATCATAGCTATCTTCTTCCGATTCTTCCGTTTCCCAGCTTGAATCAAAATCGGTAAGTTCAATTTTTTCTTCAGGCGCTATGTCTGTTTCATCGAGTGTAAGTCCAGATGTCTCATCAGCATCAAGCTCAAGACTTATCTCTTCAACTGTAACGTCTTCTAAACCATCATCCAGTGCTGGAGGTGTTTGTGTGTGCGCTTGTAACTCCGTAATAAGCGCATCATTTGCCGACGCAGGCTGGTTGTTTTTTAGAGACTCTATCGCTTCAGCTGTCCAGTTAGTCGCTGTTTGTATACTTTGAAGCATGTTCTGGTTGAGTTGTAGCGCACCCTCAATAACCATCATTAATATTGCTTCGATGTTTTGAGCAATGTCACCAATCGGGGTTATTTTTGCCATACGGGCACCGCCTTTAAGCATATGCATGGCGCGCTGTAAATCTTCTGTGAGTTTCAGGTTATCCAGTTGTTGAGGTAATTGAGACAATATTTCCTGCGTATTGGATAAAATTTCCTGTGCTTCATTTACAAATATTAATACCAGCTCTTCATCTGTACCTAGCATCTCGAGTTCTGTGTCAGCAATAGACAAATCGGTTTGCTGAACAGTTTCGGTTTCGTCTCCGGTAAAGCCGGCCAGCAGTCTTTCGAATTGCTTTAGTAATTCCACCTTGGCCAGAACGAGAGATTGTGTTGCGGGTGTGCCACTACGTTTCAGATCAAACGCATCGATAAGCCATTGATGGGCCTGTTCAACGGTCTCAGTCAGTTTTTCAGAGACAGTAATTTGTTGGTCTACAAATTTGTTTAATACATTTTCAAGATGGTCACTGACATCAGCAATATCGGGGAGATTGGCGATTTTTGCGCCGCCTTTCAAGGTATGCATGTGCCGACGTAGTTCATCAGTCAGTTCAGGTGATTGACTCCAGCCTGAAATGACAGCGTTTGTTTGTTCCAAAATTTCGTCAGCTTCCAATAGATATATTTTGATCAGCTCTTCGTCTATTGTAGTCTCAGATTCAGTATCCTGGTCTGCCCCGCCAAGACGTTCTTTTTGCACCGAAAGTTCAGCGTTATATAGTGCGGCTGATCGATCGATTAAGCCATCTTTGTTCTCAATTGCAGCGTTGCCTTCAGACAAGTTTCCTATCATTGCTTCGATAGCATTTACACTATCGAGCAATAAAGTGATGACGTCTTCGCTAATTTCAGTCTGGTTTTCCAGAACCAGTTTTGCATATTTTTCCAGTTGGTCTGACAGATCAGCAATATCATGTACATTGGCCATGTGCGCACTGCCATGTAGTGTATGGAGCGCACGGATCAAATCATTATTGACTTTGCAGGGCAATCCATTCTCCTGGCATTGAGCGATAAATTGCCTGATTGCCGAGATATGTGTTGCTGTTTCATTGGTAAATATTTCAACCAGTACAGGATCATAGGCGGCTGCTTTTGATTCGCCTTGTTCTGAAACAACGGCTGCAACATCAGCAGGTTTAGCCGCAGCTGGCGTTGCGTCGAGATCAATATCTTCACCTTTTGTCAGTTTGTGTGCATTGTCTGCAATAGTTTGTATGTCAGATGCGGGGGCACCTTTACCTCTGACCTGGTCGATAAGTTCAGGAAGGACATCTTTGGCCTGTTTCATCAGGGTAAATAAAACGGGCGTTGCTTCTATTGCTTTATCGATGACCCGATTAAGCATGCTTTCGATTGCCCAGGCGAACTCACCTATCTCGAGTGCACCGACAATTCTGCCACTGCCTTTGAGGGTATGGTAAGAGCGTCGCAAGGACGCAAGGGCATTGTCATCACTGAGATTTGCTTCCCAGTTAACTAATTGTTCCGTAATTGATGCGAATTCTTCTTCAGCCTCTTCCAGAAAGATTTCCAGAATTTCCTCGTCGGGACCTTCATCTTCTTCTTCTTCAATGAAGCTGATCTCTGCCTTTTCAGCAGGGGCCTCTGATTGTGTCTCTACAGGTGGTTCTGCTTTTTCTGGTGCCGGCATGTTTTCAAGGCTTTCCAGATCAATTTTATCGACAGTCTGTGATGCTCCATCATCTGAAACGGGTTCAACATGTTCTGGCGGGAATCCAAGTTTGATCAGGCTTTCTTGTGCTATGTCCAGTGATTTTCTTGCGCCGTTGCTGTCTTGCGCAAAATTTTCAAGAAAGTATTCAATACCCGATATAACATCAGCAAGCGCATCCAGCTCGTCTTTTTCCGGTGTTGATTTGTTAGCGAGTAATTTTTCAGTTATATATTTATTACAGGAGTTAATCAGATCTGCCGCGCGCCCGAATGAAACGATGACAAATGCGCCTTTTATTTCATTAATTAAATCCGGTGTGCCTTCAAGTAACTCATAGTTAGTGTTGTCAGCGGCAAATGCGATAAAGGCATCTTTTACCCTGGCTAATACTGATTTTGCTTCGGTGATAGTAAGATCAACAAGCTGATTATATTCAGAATCAGGTAATAATTTTGTATCCTGAATCTGATCTTGATCCTGATCGTCTTCAATATTAGCAAGACGCAGGTCATTTATGGAAGATTCAACAAACAGCAAGGCACTGGCAATTCCCATTATCACTGAATCGTCAAGGTCTCCATCACTATTCATGATGTTGTTAACGACCTGTTCCTGTTCCTTGATTAATTTGCGCAGTTTACCCATACCCAGCAAACCCAATGTATCCGCAACAGAACGCAGTTTTTCACACATTGGTTCAAGATCAGATAGTGGACTGTCATCCGAGCGGACAAATAAATCCAGGCTATCTTTGATGCTTAACATATCTTCTTTAATAGCTTTTGAGACATTTTTGATAACATCTGCCCCAAATCCAGTCATTTGTTCATGTGCTTCAGCAGACTTAGCATCACCAGCAGGTAATATTTTGTTTAGATTAAAAGCCTTTTTCAGCTCGTTGACGCGGGCCCCTTTTGCTTCTGTTTGTGCAACATAATAAAGAAGGTTCTTGAGTAACTCTTTAGTTATTGCTTCACTGAGTGCCTGCTCGCCACCATCTATTAATGTTTTAATCAGGCGATCAACCTGGCCGAGCAGTGATTTGAGAGAAATGTTGGCTTCAAGTCCCTTATTATATAAGCCTTCAATTATGCCTCCACATACCCAAAATAATTGTTTGGCCTTGTCGGTAGCAACAGAGTTTTCTAACTGCTTTATTACTGTTGCCAACAGTTTCAGATTTTTCTGCACATCTTTATTGCGAAACAGGCCAACCAGACCTGTCTGATACAAGGGACGCAGTTTTTTCGCAAAAAGAGGCAGTTCTTCAGTGCTATGGGGAGCAGATGCTGCCTGCGCATCTGGCAAAACATCCAGGTCTGGAGAAAAAAACGCGTGTTCTGATAATAGTTGCTGGCCGCGTGTCGTACGTAAGTCATTCAATATAGGAAGCAAATTAACCGGGTTGTCTTTGAACCCCTGTTGTATATGATCAAGATAGGTAGGTAATTGAAGTATTGCACGCATAACAACTTCATATGCATCATCAAGTTGTTTAATTTTACCCTCGATAAGGTCATTAACAACCAGTTCTGTTTCTTCTGCCAGCAAAGATGCACCGTATAACTCGACTAATTGCAGTGTGCCAACAATTTGATGCATATGTGTTGAGACAAAGCGCAGCTGAGCTTCATCGTTTGGATTTTCAACATAAACTTCCAGTGCCTGACGGGCAAGAGAAAGTGTTTCGTCAAGCTCAGATTTAATCCAGCCTATATTTGTATCTTGATCACTGCGCGCATTCATTTATTTGTTCCTGGGTTGATCGAGGCAGATTTGCGATAAGCCAAAGTATTATCGCCTTTGACTAAAGCCATGTCGGGATTATCCCACTGGAAAATGTCACCTGGCCCGAGTATCAAAATGCCATCTGTAGCCAGGTATTCTGTTAATTTGTTCAATATTTTGATGCGGGTGTCATGCTCAAAATAATAGAGTAGATTCTGGCAAAAAATAATGTCCATCTGTCCTATGTTTTTTTGGCTGATATCCAGAACATTCACTTTGTTAAAACACACTCTGATTTTCAATTGCCCGGAAATTTGATATTGATTATTGCCGAGTGCAGTAAAATGCTGCTGGATGAGTTTTTCATCCATTTTATTCAATTGTTTTGAGGAGTAAGTACCTTTTCTTCCGGCATTTAGTGCAGAGTGGCTGATGTCACTGGCCATGACACTGAAATAACAGGATTTATCCCCGGCACTCTTGATGGTCTGGTCCAGAATAATCGCAAGGGTATAGGCTTCTTCACCTGTTGCACAACCGACACTCCAGGCCTTAAGGGATTGCTGACCAACGTTTTTAAACTGTGAAAGTTTATTTAATGCATAATCCTGCAGTAGTTCCAGTGAGCTGTTATGTCTGAAGAACCTTGTTTCTCTGATGGTGAGCAGATCAATTAACTCAAACCACTCTATTTCACCTTGATTACCGGAATGCAGGTAATCATCATACTCATTGTAATTCTGTAGCCCAAGGGTCTGTAGTCGAATATCAAGGGCATTGGTGAGAAATGTTTTACGCAGTGCGGAGGCACGAACACCAATACGTAACTCCAACAGCTCTACCCATCTTGCGAACTGTTTATCGTTCATTGTAGAGGCATTGTACTCACTATATGTTTCGGACTGAGTCAATAAGCTGTTAGCTACAGTAACCATTCAATAACACCATTTTTATTCGCTTCATATTAATAACACAATAATCCAAAGAGCAGTTCTTTGTACCTTTGATAAACGTCCCCCGACAAAGACACTCTCTCACCAAATTTATGCTATTCGTTAGCGTTATGTTCGATGTTAGTCCTTTGTCGTGGGGTAGCTATCGTTAGTTAGGCAGTGCAAAACCTGCGACTGACTTTCTCAGTTCATTAGCAAGTTCAGCCAGATTACCAATGGATGTTGCTGTTTCACTTGTACCAGCAGATGTTTGTGTCGTTACTTCCTGAATAACATTCATGGTTTCTGAAATACTTGTTGCCGCAGTAGATTGTTGTTGCGCAGCATCAGTAATGTTTTGAATAATTTCTGCCAGGTTGGTGGACACAGTTTCAATTTCTTCCAGCGCTTCACCCGCACGTTGTGCCAGCTTCGCACCCTGTACCACACCAGATGTACTTTGTTCCATTGAAGCAACCGCTTCTTTGGTATCTGTTTGAATGGTTCTTACCAGGCCTTCAATCTGTTTTGTTGCATCAGTGGAGCGTTCAGCGAGTCGTTGTACTTCATCCGCAACAACCGCGAAACCTCGACCGGCGTCTCCCGCCATAGCCGCCTGAATAGCGGCGTTTAATGCGAGAATGTTGGTTTGATCAGCAATGTCATTAATGAGTTCGATGATGTCACCAATTTCCTGTGAGCTTTCGCCGAGTCGTTTAATTCGTTTTGATGTTTCCTGGATGTTTTCACGGATAGAATCCATACCCTTGATCGTATCCTGCACTGCTTCTGAACCTTTGTTCGCGATAGATACCGCGCGTTGCGCAACTTCGGTTGATGAGGATGCGTTATTGGATACTTGTTCAATAGAAGCGGCCATTTCATTCACCGCCGCACTCACTGCTGTAATTTGCTGGGCCTGGTGATCACTGGCTTCGGCAAGATGCATGGCCGTTGCCTGTGTTTCCTGTGCCGCCGAAGATACCTGCACCGTGGTTTCATTAATGGTGGTAACAAGCTGGCGCAACGCGTCGATCGCAAAGTTCATGGCGTCTGCGATGGCGCCGGTGAAACTTTCTGATACGGTTGCGTGTTTGGTCAGGTCACCGTCAGCGAGATCAGCAATTTCTTCGAGAAGCTGAAGAATGGCTTCCTGATTGGCTTGACTGGTTTGTTCTGCTTCATCCTGACGTGATTTAGCACCGCTTACCAGTGCATAACCTAACCACCCTAACAGTATGAGTACCACGCCACCCAGTGCATAACCATATACCTCTTTAACTATTCGAGTTTGCGCCAGTGAACCATAACCGGTCATCAAGTCGGTGGTTTCTAAAAGCAGGTCTTCACTATTGGTGAACATGTTGTTCGCAGCTTCCTGCGCTTTAAACAATTCAGGTGTTTTTTCCAGGATACGGCCGACTAATTCACTTACCTCGGCAAATGATTCTGCTACTTCTTCCAGTTTGTCACGGGCATCCGGATCACTGATACGCTTAATACTCATGGCGCGGTTGCCTTTAAGCATGGCTGCCAGTACCCGGCCAAATAATGCGGCGTCACGGCCGAACCGGTCTGCAGCCGTTGCAGCGCCCTGGCCACCTTGTAAAATCTTGTTTACATTGAAAGACATACGTTGACTAAGCATGAGCTGCCGACTGGCAATGTAAACTTGTTGTGCATTGGAGCCAATTTCAATCATGATGCCAACAACTTCATCAGATAACGCCAGCAGGTTGGGCATGGTGTTGTTAATGTGGTTAACGAACTCACTGAGTTGTCGGATTGTGCCTTCCGCCTGGAATATATCATCCGCATTTCCGCGAAAAGTGTTCCAGCGATCGACGACGGCGGTTAACTGAGCGGATATTTCAGCACTGGAAGCGGGAAGTCCGGATGCAGGATCGCCATTTTGCAGTTTATCCAGTGTCGCGTCGAAATTATCACGGGATTCTTTTAATAAGGGAAATGCGGTGACACGTGCAGAAGAAGCCTCACTGGCATTTTTCACAAGGTTTTGCGAAAGTACGCGCAGCTCACCCGTCAGACCGATGTATTGTTTATCATGCGTGTTCTTTTGTCCGGTGTAGAAGAGGATGGCAGACATCGCGATAAACGTAATAACCAGCCCAGCTCCCAGTATCGATAGCTGCTTATCCGCAAATAGTCTTTTTGTTAAATCAGACCCACTTATATTCATCTTTCAGGCTCCTGGCGCGTTAAATTTTTGACTCTATTAATTCAGTGAAAAAAGGATAGTGTTCTAAAATTCTAATATTTATAGTTATTTTAATAAGTTACATTGAGACTTGATAAAAGTCCGGTTTTTCTGCTAATGATTTCATGCTAAAAACGTACCAATTATCTTTGTTTTGTTCATATCCACCTGATAAATACTGAACCAGGCTGTCTTCTGTCTCGGGCTTTTCGTCGACCTGTTCTTCATCATAAAAATGCTTGAGCCCCAATACCTTGTCGACCAGCAGGCCGGCCCATAAATCGGCATTGTTTATAATCAGAACACGACTGTTGCTGTTCAAGTGGGTGGAGGAATGCCCAAGGTATCCATTGAGGTCAATAATGGGGATAAGATTGCCGCGAATGTTGGCCATGCCTTTTACCCAGGGTTTGGTGCCCGGGATTGCTGTAACTTGTGGAAAATGTAATATTTCGTTTACGTCACCAACAGCAGATACCAGGTGTAAATCACCAATTTTAAACCCGATGCCTGACCAGGGTCGGGTGACTTCTTCCTGCTGTGGCAGACCCGCCGCATGTTTTATGCCGCGGCGCTCAATGTCCAGCAGAAGCTCAAAAGGGGATTGTATGGATTGTGGCATTAAGCTTACCCGTTTATCGCCGCATTCACTTTGGTGATCAGCTCTTCTTCCGCTACTGGCTTGGTCAGATAGTCTTTGGCGCCCTGGCGCAGACCCCAAACCCGGTCAGTTTCCTGGTTTTTTGTCGTCACAATAATGACAGGGATATGTGATGTTTCGGAATCCGTGGTGATTTGTCGTGTTGCCTGAAAGCCATTAAGGCCCGGCATGACAATATCCATTAAAATAAGGTTAGGCTTCGCCTCTTTAGACGTCGCGACACCTTCTTCACCGCTGCTGGCCGTAATTACATCAAATCCATTTTTTTCGAGCATCGTTTTTAAAACATGAATTTCTGTCGGTGAATCATCAACAATCAAAACGGTTGCCATTTAGCCTCTCCTATTCGGTCTGTAAAACTTAAAAATATATTTGGTCTGTAACACTTAAATATAGTCGAAAAAAATATTAATTTTCATTTAGTTACAAATTCTTTTATCGCACCTAAAAGTTCTTCTTTGGTAAACGGTTTTGTCAGATATTGGTCTGATCCGACGATACGGCCACGTGCCCGGTCAAACAGACCATCTTTACTTGTCAGCAGGATGACAGGCGTTGATTTGTAATTCTGGTTGCGTTTAATTAATGCACACGTTTGATAACCATCCAGACGGGGCATCATAATATCGATAAATATAATGTCAGGCTGATTGTCTGTGATTTTAGACAATGCCTCAAACCCATCTGTTGCAGTTACCACGTCACAGCCTGCTTTTTTCAATAATGTTTCAGCAGTTCGGCGTATGGTTTTACTGTCGTCGATGACCATTACCTTGGTGCCTGTTAAGTCTTCACTCACTAAGTTACAACCTCGAAATTTTGGCCTCTGAACTCGATAAATGGCGAGTTTCTGGACTGTATAGTTTTATTTGAAATTCAAATAAGATATTAATTTATAATACTATTTCTATGTCACAATGAGTTTTCAGTCATCACATAGGCAGGTAATGTTTTCTACACATTAAAGCCTGCGCGATGCGTTTATATTTCCTCAACAGGTATAAAACTTGTTGGGTTAGTCGCACTAAATGTTGCCCTAACTTGTTCTTGTGCTTATAAATTTTACCATTCATTTTATTTAGCACATTATTAACGTATATTCCATTAAAGCATGCAAAACGTGGATATACATCAATGACTTCAGGGAATGTATCGGCTTTGTTAATTAGAACATTAGTATTAGATATTTAATTATATAGCAATATCCTCTTAATTTTTTAAAAGAAAATTAAACAACTTAATTATAGTTAAATGGCGTAACAAGTAACTTTAAAAACATTTGAATAGTATGACAATCAAACTAGGCATTGTGATGGACCCGATCGAGTCCATTAACATAAAAAAGGACAGTTCTTTTGCCATGCTGCTCGAAGCGAGTCGGCGTGGCTGGGAGCTGCATTATATGCAACAAGGTGACCTGTTTTTACAGGATGGCCGCACCTATGCGTCTATGGCCAGGCTGGACGTTTATGATGACGCTAACAAGTGGTTTAACATAAAGGAAACTTTAACTGCGCCAGTTAGTGATTTAGATGTGGTGTTAATGAGATTAGATCCCCCATTTGATATGGAATATATTTACACAACGTATCTATTGGAATATGCAGAACGCCAGGGGGTGCTGGTTGTTAATAAACCCCAGAGTTTGCGAGATGCAAATGAAAAAATATTTACCGGCTGGTTTCCACAATGTTCCCCACCTACGTTGGTGACACGCCAGGCAGAGCATATAAGGGCATTTTTAAACAAATATAAGGATATTATTCTCAAGCCGCCGGGTGGTATGGGCGGTAAATCAATATTCAGGCTGCAAAAAAATGATCCCAACATCAGTGTGGTGATTGAAACACTGACCGACCACGCATCTGACTTTACTATCGTGCAACAATTTATCCCGGAAATAAGCCAGGGCGACAAACGCATTTTACTCATCGATGGCGAGCCTGTGCCTTATGCCCTGGCGCGTATTCCAGCCAAGGGCGAAACACGCGGTAATCTGGCCGCGGGCGGAAAAGGTAAAGGCATGGCGTTAACCGAGCGCGATAAGTGGATTTGTGCGCAGCTTGGCCCGGCGTTAAAGGAAAAAGGTCTTATGTTTGTCGGCATTGATGTCATTGGCGATTATTTGACAGAAATAAACGTCACCAGTCCCACCTGTATTCGTGAGTTGGATGCGCTGTATTCATTGAACATAAGTGGTGAATTGCTGGATTGTATTGAAAGCAAGTTAAAGTTGAATGCAGCTGTATAAAAATAATTCTCGATCCCGTTTCTATGCCGCTTGTTGCATTGTTCTTGTTTGTGTTTTTGTTAGTGCCTGCGACAGTACCCGGGATACTGTCTATAAAGAACAACTTTTTGTATTTGGCACCATCGTGGAAATCAGTATCTGGGGTGAGCAACCAGAAAAGGCAAAACAGGCCACGGCTGAGCTGGCGGAAGACTTTAAATTTTTGCATCGTGTATGGAGTCCCAGGGCGCGAGGTTCTCTGGGGAGAATGAACAAATTGTTTCCAAGCAAACTGGCATTTACGGGTTCACCATCCGTGTTGCCTATGTTGGTGAAAGCCAGAAAACTTTCCGACCAAAGTAACAAGTTGTTTAATCCGGCGATTGGAAAATTAATTCAACTTTGGGACTTTAACCAGGAAAACCAGAGCCTGGGAAACAATAGTCAGGAAAACAAGGCCCCTCGTGAATTACCTGATCCAAAGGCGATTGCTGATTTGTTGGCACAAAATCCAACAATGGATAATTTGCACCTCGAGGGTATATCCATTCGTAGTGATAATACTGCACTGGAGCTGGACTTTGGCGCGATTGCAAAAGGTTATGGCATTGATCTGGCGATTGGTAAGTTGCGCGAGATGGGCATCAATAACGCGATCATTAATGCGGGTGGAGATTTACGCGCAATAGGCAAGCGCGGTGACCGTAACTGGCATATTGGTATTCGTCACCCAAGGCAGGAAGGCATGATTGCTTCGCTGGAAATTATCAAAGATGAAAGCATCTTTACTTCCGGTGATTATGAACGTTTCTTTGAATACCAGGGAAAACGTTATCATCATATACTTGATCCTCGAACCGGCTACCCGGCTGAAGGTGTCGTCTCGGTGACTGTTATTGATCATGATGCAGCCGTTGCGGATGCGGCCGCAACAGCCTTGTTTATTGCCGGGCCTGCGCAATGGTATGACATCGCAAAGTCGATGGGCCTCAAATGGGTGATGTTGATTGATCAAGATATGAAGATACACATGAACCCGGCCATGGCCAAACGTATCAAATTCGAACTGGATGAATCGCCTGATATTAAATTGAGTCCACCCTTATGATCGTGGTGGCTAAGACATTTATAAATCAAATGACAAAAGGTGATGTTTTCGTTCTGGCCATGGCCTTGGTATTTCTGGTCATTTTATATGTGGTGTTTTGGCGCGTCGCCAGTCATGCAGGTGAATATATTCATATTGTCGCCAAGGGCGGTGCGGTTGAAAAATTATCGCTGTTACAAAACCGGGAAGTCACGATAGAAGGTCAACTGGGTAATAGTCGACTGCAAATAGAAGGTGGTCGGGTGCGATTTTTGAGTTCTCCCTGTGAAAATAAATTATGTATTCACCAGGGATGGGCCAGCCTCAGTGGAGAGCTTATTGCTTGCCTGCCAAATCGCATTAGTGTCTCAATTGAAGGTCAAAATAGTCATTTTGATACGGTCAATTTTTAGCGTAATCTGCCGATTAAAGACCGGGGGGCTGGCGCGACAGTTAATAAAACAGCTTAATAATACCTATATATTCAATAAGTTATGAACATTACAGCAAATACAGTTGTCAGGACCACCCGGGATGATCATATGATTGCCTGGCTGACTGCGCTGGCGATCAGCATACATCTATTAGAAAGCGCATTGCCCAGTCCTTTTCCCGGATTCAAACCTGGACTTGCGAATATCGTCACGATTATTGTGTTATGCCAGTATGGCTTGAAAATGGCTATATGGGTGACGTTATTACGGGTGTTGATTGGCAGCTTGTTGCTTGGCACCTTTATGTCACCAACATTTATATTAAGTCTCAGTGGCGCGGTTGCGACCTTGCTTATGCTGACATTGGCTTCGAGTCTGTCGCAGGTATTTCCGGCCTGGGCGCCAGGCGCCATTGGTTATTCTGTCATGGGCGCGATGACTCATATCAGTGTGCAATTCTATGTCGCTTATTCATTGTTTATTCAGCACGAGGCATTATTGACATTATTGCCGATTTTGGCGACAACATCACTGATTTTCGGCGCAATTAGCGGCATAGTTGCAATGGCTGTTTTGCCAGAGCTTGAGGCCAGGCGCTGATGACGGCTGCCACCGCAAGAGCAAGACGTTCGATGGGGCCGGAGGTCTCATCGACAGATCGATTTGGTTTCACACTGTTTTTATCGGTCGTATTTAACGCCATTGTTATTCTCGGCGTCAGTTTCGGCATGGAAGAATTTAATCCAAATAAAACCATGGCACCGACACTGGATATTACGCTGGTGCCGACTGAATCAGAAAAAGAGCCGGAAGATGCTGATTTTCTGGCTCAAGCAAATCAGGAGGCGGGCGGAAATCAGGATGAAAAAGCCCTGCCCACGACGGACTCGCCCGCTCTTTTCTCGACGGCAGATGACAGTGCTTCACCCATGTCTATGCCTAAAATGGAAGAAATGCCGAAGCCACAACAGATAAATGAAGAAGTGTTAACGGCACAGGAAGCGGATATGAAGATCTTTTCGCAAGAAAAAGACCCGCAAGAGACCCCCGAAATTGACACACTGATGACACCTGAGTTGTTAGCACGCAGTCAGGAAATAGCAAAATTAAGCGCTCAGCTGGATAAACAAGTCCAGGCTTTTGCCAAAAAACCACGTCAGAAATTTATTCATGCACGCACCAAACAGTATAAATATGCTCGTTATATTGCAGAATGGACAAAAACAATTGAGCATGTCGGTGAGCTGAATTTCCCCGGAGAAGCCAGGCGTAAACAGCTCTACGGTGATCTGTTGCTGGATGTTGCGCTGTATTCAAATGGCACGATCGCCGATATTACCGTTCGCCGGTCCTCAGGCTATAAAATTCTGGATGATGCCGCGATCAATATTGTCAGAATTGCCGCACCCTATCCGCAGTTTCCGGAAAATATTCGACAGGAAACAGATATATTGCACATTACCAGAACATGGAAATTTCTTCCGGGTGGCAGTGTTAAAACTGAGGTAAAATAACAGGAACTTACAGGCGTGTTAAACGCCCACTGATCTGATACCAGGATGGCATACCGGATGGATGAAAAAGACACGCAGTTTTTATCATTGAAAAACCAGTTTTTGATTGCAATGCCGACATTGATGGACCCAAACTTTCATCGTAGTGTGACGTTTATTTTTGAGCATACAAAAGAAGGTGCAATGGGCATTGTTATTAATCAGCCGCTTGACATTAAACTGGGCGACGTATTACCCCAGATGGATATTGAAGTTGAAGAGCCGTCTGTCATTGATATGCCGGTTTATCTGGGCGGGCCGGTGCAACTGGAAAAAGGATTTGTGATCCACAGTCCCCTGGGTCATTGGGAATCCACAATGCCGGTTACAGAAGATATCGGTGTGACAACATCCCGGGATATTATTATGGAGATCGCCAAAGGCCGTAGACCGGAGCGGTCCCTGATTGCCCTGGGTTATGCGGGCTGGGAGGCGGACCAGTTGGAAGATGAAATAGCGAATAATGTCTGGCTAAACGGGCCGGTAAACCCGGATATTATTTTTGACCGCCCAAATGCATCACGCTGGGAATCTGCAGCGGCAATACTGGGTGTTGATACCAGTCATTTATCCAGTGATGTCGGGCATGCCTGATAAAGAAACCGGGCTGAAAACGTTTATTTGTTTTGATTATGGAAAAAAGCGCATTGGTGTTGCGACCGGTCAGTCATTAACCTGTACCGCCAGCGAACTGGAAACGATCAAGGCGGTCGAGAATAAGCCGGACTGGCAGTCAATTTCCCGCATTATTCAGCAATGGCAGCCGGCTGCGTTTGTACTGGGTTTGCCCCTTAATGATGATGGCAGCGATCACCAGATGACAAAAGCCGTGCGCAAATTCTCCAACCAGCTAAAAGAACGTTATCGCCTTCCGGTTTATTTTATAGATGAACGGTTATCATCAAGGGAAGCAGAACAACAGATTGACAACAAGCGAGCCATCATGCGTGATAAGGGCCTGGTGGATAAAATGGCGGCAAGAATATTGTTGCAGGACTGGTTAGACCAGAATGAGGGTTAGCGAAAGTGAAGATGGGGCAAATTGAGTATGGCTTCTAAAATAGATGTAGACGCGTTAATTGGCAATATCACGGCGGAGTTAAAAGCGCGCATAGAGGCGGGTTCTGAAGAACCTATCATGATAGGTATTCACACCGGTGGTTTATGGGTTGCCGAACGGCTTCATAAAATGTTGGGCCTGAAACAGGCTTTGGGCGCACTTAATATCTCTTTTTACCGGGATGACTTTTCGCGTATGGGTATGCATCCCCAGGTAAGCCCGTCAAAATTGCCTTTTTCTGTGGATGATAAACACATAATACTGGTTGACGATGTGCTCTATACCGGCCGTACTATTCGCGCCGCATTAAACGAAATATTCGATTATGGTCGCCCGGCTTCCGTGATACTGGTTGCCCTGGTTGAAAGAAGTGGCCGGGAGCTGCCGATCGAAGCCAGTATTGTCGGCAAGCATATATCTCTGGGTAGCCATGAACATATTAAACTTAATGGTCCGGATGTGTTATCATTGTCAATTATCGAAGCTCTTTGATTGAGTCAGGATGAGGCGCACGAATATACAACTCGATAAAAACAACAATTTACGCCATTTTTTATCTGTCGAAGGATTAAATCGACAGATACTCACCGATATTCTGGATACGGCGGAGTCTTTTTCTTCCATTGGTTCCCAGCAAGTAAAAAAAGTGCCGTTGTTACGCGGCAAAACCATCGCAAACCTGTTTTTTGAAGCCAGTACCCGCACCCGCACGACATTTGAATTGGCGGCCAAGCGGTTGTCTGCTGATGTGCTGAATATCAGTATCTCTACTTCTGCAACGGTAAAAGGTGAAAGCCTGCTGGATATGTTGCGAAACCTCGAATCAATGCACTGCGATATGTTTGTCGTGCGCCATGGTGAAAGTGGCGCGGCGCATTTTATCGCCACTCATGTCGCACCTCATGTCAGTGTTATCAATGCCGGTGACGGCTGCCATGCCCACCCGACCCAGGCCATGCTGGATATGTTTACCATCAGGCAACACAAGGGAGGTTTCGCCGATTTGCGTGTGGCTATCGTCGGCGATATTAAACACTCCCGTGTGGCACGTTCGCAAATCCACGCATTAACGACTCTGGGTGTAACGGAGGTGCGCGTCATTGCACCCAAAACGCTAGTGCCTCGGGAAGTTCAGTCACTCGGCGTGCATGTTTTTCATGATATGGAGCAAGGCTTGCGTGATGTCGATGTTGTCATCATGCTGCGATTGCAAAATGAACGCATGAAGGGCGCGTATCTGCCGAGTGCACATGAATATTATCAATTATATGGTTTAACAACTGAAAAACTGGGCTATGCAAAACCGGATGCTATCGTTATGCATCCTGGACCTATTAATCGAGGCGTGGAAATCGATTCGCTGGTCGCTGATGGTCCTCAATCTGTCATTCTTGATCAGGTCACGAACGGCATTGCGGTTCGCATGGCGGTGATGTCGATGACTTTGGGGCGTTCTGCGACACAAGGCAGTGTTAAACGTGAGGCAACAAAGGCAGGACCAAAAGCAGGAAAAGAAGCGCAGTGAATATCCAGATAAAAAATGGGCGCCTTATCGATCCGGCCAATGCGGTTGATGAAGTAACAGACCTGTATATTCAGGACAACAAGGTTGCTGCGCTTGCCAGGGCGCCGGCCGGTTTTCAGGCAGATTTGGTCATCGACGCTGAAAACAGCATTGTGTGTCCCGGGCTGGTTGATATCCGTGCCCGACTTCGTGAACCAGGCCATGAACATAAAGGGACGATTGAAAGTGAAACTCAAGCTGCCGCTCATGGTGGCGTCACTACGCTTTGTACTCCGCCGGACACTGATCCCATTATCGATACCCCTGCGGTGGTTGATTTAATTCAGCACCGGGTTTTAAAAGCGGGTAAGTGTAATGTTGTTAATCTGGGCGCGTTGACCGTTGGCCTTGAAGGTCATCAATTAAGTGAAATCGCCAGACTAAAGCAGGCAGGTTGTGTTGGCATTACAAATTCGTATAACTATATCAGTGACGCGAAAGTAATGCGCCTTGCAATGGAATATGTGGCGAGCCTGGATATGACACTTTTCCTGCATGCGCAGGACCAGAGTCTGGTTGCGCAAGGCTGTGCTCATGAAGGAGAAATAAGTACTCGCCTGGGTCTTGAGGGAATTTCCGAGAGCGCCGAGACAATCGCAGTAAGCAGAGATTTGATTTTAATAGAACAAACCGGAGTCAGGGCGCATTTTTGTCAGTTATCGACAGCGAACGCCGTTAAAATGATCGCGCGTGCACAACATGACGGGTTGCCTGTTACTGCGGATGTTGCTATCCATCATTTGCATCTTACCGATATGGATATTGGTTATTTTAATAGTCAGTGTCATGTCAGCCCGCCACTTAGAAGCCGGCGTGATCTGGAAGGTTTACGTAGCAGTGTGTGTAATGGTGCGGTGACAACAATATGTTCTGATCACCAGCCACATGATGTTGATGCCAAATTGGCGCCTTTCGCACAAACAGAACCCGGTATTTCCTCAATCGAGACATTGTTGCCCCTGAGTCTGAGGCTGGTAGAGGAAACGGGATTGTCATTGTCGGGACTGATTGCAAAGTTAAGCTGCGAACCGGCGAAAGTGCTTGGCATTGATGCAGGTACATTAGGCGTGGGTAGCCAGGCGGATGTTTGTATATTCGATCCTGAATCTTACTGGACGGTTTCAGAACAAAATTTTCAAAGTCAGGGGAAAAATTCACCCTTTATTGGCTGGGAGCTCAAAGGACGGGTCACGCACACTATTCTTGGTGGCGAACTGGTGTATCAATTAAACTAACTATCGTAACCAGAAGTATTTATATGTCTAATCGTAATACAATGTTTGTTGAAGATGCCGAGGTCATTTCGCATAAGGCGTATGCGGGTGGTCAGTATGTGTTGCGTGTCAAAAGTCCGGAAATTGCCCGGCGTGCTGAGCCGGGTAGTTTTGTTCATGTCAGTTGTTCACCGGCTTTACCTATGCGAAGGCCGTTGTCCATTATGTTGACGCAAGATGAGTATGTTGATTTTCTGTATAAAGTTGTCGGGGAAGGGACACGCTTACTTGCACAGCGTACGCCGGGTGAGACCATCAGTATGATCGGGCCCATAGGCGTGCCATTTTCACCTGAGAGCACACGCCCGCGAACATTGTTGATCGGCGGTGGTGTCGGTATTCCACCAATGGTCTTTTTGGCGCAACGACTTGCAGGCCTTGCCAGAGCCGGTGAATTCAAGCCATTTGCAATCCTGGGATCAGAAGTTCCTTTTCCGTTTGATAGTCAGCCTTCAAAAATTATCGTACCCAATATGCCTGATGGTGTGATCGCATCCATGCCTTTGCTGGATGACTGGGGTATCGCCAGCCGTCTTGCCAGTTTGCAGGGATATGCGGGTTGTTATGAGGGTTATGTGACAGATCTGGCCCGATTATGGTTGCAAGGATTGACGGAACAGCAACGCAGTGAAGTAGAGATATTCAGTTGCGGTCCTCATCCGATGCTGGAGGCCGTTGCCAGCCTGGCCAGGGAATTTCAATTACCTTGTCAGGTCTCGCTGGAAGAATTTATGGCCTGTGCAGTCGGCGGTTGTGCAGGTTGTGTGGTCAAGGTAAAGACGGACACCGGAACGGAAATGAAACGTGTTTGTGTGGATGGCCCGGTCTTCGAAGCATCACAGGTGTTCTAGCGAAGGATGCTCTTCTCAGGGCAAGTTTGTATCTATTTATATCTAGAAGTTATCGCGGACCGGTAAAGTTTAGCCGGCTCAATAGCGGCGTCGGTTTTACCGTGGATTATAAACGCGGGGCAGGCCAACGGTGATGAAGAGGTCAGAAGCCTCTTCATTTACCATTATACAGAGTAAAGTATAACAATCCTTGTGTGATTGCATGACTGCATGACTGCATGACTGCATGATTGCATGATTGCAATTATGCGAATGAATCCTTATTTGATGCTTTCAATCGTGCATCTGCTTTACTAACCAGACCTTTTTGTACTAGTTCTAGCAGACATTGGTCAAGCGTTTGCATTCCGTCTTTTTGACCAGTTTGAATTGCAGAATACATCTGCGGTATTTTGTTTTCACGGATCAGGTTACGAATAGCGGGGTTGGCAATCATGATTTCATGTGCAGCAATTCGGCCGCCGCCTACTTTTTTCAGCAGGGTTTGAGAAACAACCGCACGTAATGATTCAGATAACATGGATCTTGTCATTTCTTTTTCTGCTGCAGGAAACACGTCAATGACACGGTCAATGGTTTTGGCTGCTGAACTGGTGTGTAAGGTGCCAAAAACCAGGTGACCGGTTTCTGCCGCGGTCAATGCAAGGCCAATGGTTTCCGGGTCACGCATTTCGCCCACCAGAATAACATCGGGATCCTCACGCAGGGCCGAGCGTAATGACTCGGCAAATCCAAGCGTATCACGATGCACTTCACGCTGGTTAACAAGAGATTTTTTTGAATCATGAACAAATTCGATCGGGTCTTCGATTGTTAGAATATGGCCAAAATCATTTTCATTTTTATAGTTAATCATGGCGGCCAGAGTCGTTGACTTACCCGAACCTGTTGGGCCTGTAACCAGTACCAGGCCACGGGGATATTCCGTCATTGGCTTGAATATCGGCGGACAACCGAGTTCTTCTAGCGTTAATATGTTGGTGGGAATCGTACGAAAGACGCCACCGGCACCACGATTCTGATTAAACGCATTAACACGAAAACGCGCCAGACCAGGGATTTCAAAAGAGAAATCGGTTTCTAAAAATTCTTCGAAGTCTTTGCGTTGTTTGTCATTCATGATGTCATAAATCAAGCCATGGACGGTTTTATGATCCATTTCAGGAATATTGATGCGACGCATTTCACCGTCAACACGAATCATGGGTGGAACACCGGCTGAGAGATGTAGATCAGATGCGCCGTTTTTGACACCAAAGGCAAGTAATTCAGAAATATCCATAGTAATCCTCTAAATATATTTATTTTCTAATTCAGGTGGCTTAAATTTAATGCGTCGGAATTAAGTATAGTCGGCAGCTTATTATCGTGTGCGCGTTGCCTGTATTTGTTCAAACAGGCTTCTGATCTAGGATAGCGGCCAATTTCAGGAAAATTTAAATCTATGATCACAGCCAAATACCCGGATATTGAGGGTAGACCTGTAAATAAAGAGGTGGTGCTTATTACCCGGTGTTCGGCGTGGTTGCCAAAGGTTAGCGATGATTTCTGAAAACATTGATAGCGTCCTGAATAGAATAAGAAGGGCAGAAAAACAATTTAATCGGTCTAAAGAGGCCGTAAAATTGCTCGCTGTGAGTAAAAAATGTTCTATAGAACAGATTATTGCGGCCCATGAAGCGGGTTTGCAGGATTATGGCGAAAGTTACCTGCAGGAAGCGCAGGTTAAAATAACGGCACTGGCGAAATATCCACTGACATGGCATTTTATTGGGCCGGTTCAGTCAAATAAAACCAAAGACATTTCGGCCTGTTTTGATTGGGTGCATAGTATAGACAGGTTAAAAATTGCACAAAGATTAAATGAGCAACGCCCTGCAGGACTTAATCCGTTGAATGTCTGTATACAGGTGAATGTGAGTAATGAAAGGACGAAATCCGGTGTTTTGTTGGAAGCGTTGCCCGATCTGGTGGCAGCGGTTTCACAGTTATCCGCATTAAGATTACGCGGCTTGATGACTATACCGGCACCCAGTACTGACTTTGATGCACAACGTATTCCCTATCGGAAATTATATGAGGCGTTTCAGGCGCTGCGGGACGCAGGGTATAATCTGGATACTCTGTCGATGGGCATGTCCAAAGATCTGGAAGCCGCGATAGCGGAAGGTGCTACGATGGTCAGAATAGGCTCGATGCTATTTGGTGAGCGTGCTCGGTGAGTGGCATAAAGTAGTGGTAAGATATAAACAGACGGAATAATAACTGGACCTGAGATTCAATGAGTAATTACAAGATCGGATTTATTGGCGGTGGCAATATGGCAAGCAGTTTAATGGGTGGCTTGCTTGCGGATGGCGAGCTGGCCAGTCATATCTGGGTATCAGACACTAACGAGGCTTGCCTGGAAAATTTGGCCAGGCGTTTTAATATCAATATTTGTCAGGACAATAAAGAGCTTGTCAGTGCAGTTGATATGGTGGTGTTTGCTGTTAAACCACAAGTCATGCAGGAAGTCGCGTCTGAATTAAAAGAGGTGATTCACGAGCACAAACCTCTGGTTATTTCCATTGCAGCCGGGATTCGGGAGTCGAATTTGTCTGCCTGGTTAGGTGATGATGTTGCCATTGTCAGGACGATGCCAAACACGCCTGCACTGGTGCAAAGTGCGGCAACTGTTTTATATGCTAATAAACAGGTTAACAGTGCGCAACGTGATCAGGCAGAATCTATCATGCGTGCAGTGGGTGTGACTGTCTGGGTTGAAGATGAAAATCTGATGGATGCTGTCACGGCGTTATCTGGTAGTGGCCCTGCGTACCTGTTTTTGGTGATGGAAATGATGGAGCATGCGGGACAAAAACTGGGGTTGCCGCAGGAGGTCGCCCGTTTGTTAACCGTACAAACGGCTTTTGGTGCCGCTAAAATGGCGTTGGAAAGTTCTGAAAGTGTCGATACATTGCGAAAATATGTTACTTCACCGGGCGGTACCACTGAGCAGGCATTAAATGTTTTTCAACAAAGTGAAATACAACAGATCTTTGATGATGCACTTGGGGCGGCACATGAAAGGTCTATTGAACTTGCTGAGCAACTGTCTACCAAGCAACAAGGAGAAAAATAATGGGGGGGGGTTATGTCGGTAATGCAGGTGTATTCCTGATTCAAACTTTGTTCGGGATTTATATACTTGCAGTGATGTTGCGGTTTCTTTTTCAACTGGTCAGAGCCGACTTTTATAACCCGCTTTCTCAGGTTCTGGTAAAGGTGACTAACCCACCGTTGATTCCACTGCGTCGTATTATTCCCGGGTTCAAGGGGATAGATATAGCTTCAATATCGTTAATGCTGATGTTGCAAGTGATTGAGCTAGTATTAATTTCGTTTCTTAAGGGATATTCTTTTCAGCCCGTCGGGTTAGTTGTGTTGTCCGCGACGGAGTTGTTGTCCCTGGTGATAAATGTATTCTTCTTTTCTATTTTGATACAGGTCATCATAAGCTGGATAAGCCCTGGTAGTCATAACCCGGTTGTTTCTCTGGTATACAGTCTTAATGAACCTTTGATGCGTCCTGCCAGAAGGTTGATACCCCCTATATCCGGCCTGGATTTGTCACCACTTGTCGTGATGGTCGGATTACAATTATGTACCTTTCTGGTGATAGCGCCACTAAGAGACCTGGGTAGCCGTTTGCTCACCTGAGTGTTTTGACTCATAGCACGTTATTCCCCTGCTAATTTACGCCCACTACTTTACTCCCGCTACTTTACTCCCACTACAGGTACCCGGTATGGCCCGTTTGCATGATACTTGCTGGTATAAATGGGATGGTGACAGGCTAATATTAACTGTCCGCGTGCAGCCAAATGCAAAAAAAGATGAAGTTTGTGGACCAGTCCACACAGAACAGGAAAATTTTATTAAAATCCGCATAACCGCACTGCCAGTGGAAGGTAAAGCGAATAAACATTTGATCAACTATCTTGCCAGTCTGTTTAAAGTGCCAAAATCCTCTATTGAGTTATTATCAGGCGAAAATGCGCGATTAAAACGCGTTAGCATCCGTTCACCAAAACAGCTTATTTCCGGTATTCAGCGCCAATAAGCTTCATCTGACTAAGTTATTGTTTTGTTTTCAGGTTTGTTTTTGCAAATTGCGTATATTGATTGCGCAGTACCTGCTGTAGTTCAAATTATTAGCGAAATCAAAAAGCTAAACTTCTTTGTCACTTTGACGATAACAGGAGCAGCGGTGAAAAGATCATGCTTTTATAGGGCATTAACTGATTTTATTATAATATAAAATAATTTACTGGGTAAACTGGACACGATGAAAGAAGAATTTACACAACGATTGCAAGCCTATAGTAAATGGAAGGCGAGCATGATCAAGCACATCAAGGCGTACCATAATTGGCTGGTAAAACATGAGCTTAATGACCCTGAAGATGATTTACGTATTTTTGAAGTGGTTGATGGTCTCAGTTCCGATAGCCTGACAGTGGCATTTGTAGCGGAATTTTCCCGTGGAAAAACAGAATTAATAAACGGTATATTTTTTGCGGATTATCAACGTCGCCTGCTGCCTTCTGCTGCAGGAAGAACCACGATGTGCCCAACAGAACTCTTTTACGACAGCGTAGCAGAAGAAGCCTATATCAGATTATTGCCAATTGAAACACGTGCAGACGATACTACCATCGCAGAACACAAACAAAATCCGATAAACTGGACCACCATGCCACTTGATGTAGATTCACCTGACAAGATGGCAGAATCCTTTAATGAAATAATTAAACTCAAATCAGTCTCTGTGGAAGAAGCAAAAAGACTGGGACTGTATGTGGAAGACCCCCATGACGCAGCGCCACCGACTGAAGTTGAAATACCATTGTGGCGTCATGCTTTAATAAGCTTTCCACATCCACTGCTTAAGCAGGGCCTGGTAATTCTCGATACCCCTGGATTAAATGCACTGGGAACTGAACCTGAATTGACAATGGAGATGATACCCAAGGCACAGGCAGTGACGTTTATTCTGGCGGCCGATACCGGTGTCACCAAATCTGATTCCGATATCTGGCGTAACCATATTATGCCTCATATCGACGTAGAAAAAACGGGCATTACTGTTGCGTTAAATAAAATTGATACATTATGGGATGAACTCAAGGATGAAAGTGCGGTTGCAAGCAATATTGCCAAGCAATGCCAGTTAACATCCAAGTCACTTAATATTGAAGCCAATAAGGTTTTTCCTGTGTCAGCACAAAAAGGTTTATTGGCAAAAATAAAGAACGACGATAAATTATTGGAAAAAAGCGGTCTTGATGCGCTTGAGGCTTTTTTCTCAAACGATATTGTTCCGGCAAAGCAGGCCATTGTTCGTGACCACTTGACATCTAAGATTGGTGGGAGAATAGAAGGCACAAAAAACCTGTTGTCAGGGCGTTATGATGCAGCTAAAGGACAGCTCAAGGAACTGCAATCACTTTCAGGTAAAAATACGGATGTGATTTTGCAGTTGATGAATAAGGCGAGAGTATCGCAAACGGAATATAAGAAGAATGTAGAAAATTTCCAAACCAGTCGCCATGTTCTTACCCAGCAAGTAAAAACCGTGCTGGAAACATTGAGCATTGAATCGTTCGATGTCCTGATAGCCAAAGCTCGAAAAGAAATGACGGGCAGTTGGACAACGGCGGGTATGAAAAAAGGCATGGCTACTTTTTTTGATGGTGCCAAACATACGATGGAACAGGTAAATTGGCAGGCAGATAAGTCGAATGAACTGGTAGAGGCAGTCTACCAAAGATTCAGGGACGACCATAACTTAAAGGACATAAAACCTGTTCTGTATTCAACAAAGAAATACAGTGCTCAATTGGAGCGCCTGTTTACAGAAGCGGAAGCCTTCAGGAACAGTTCAGTAACAACAATGACCGAGCAAAGTTTTGTGATTAAAAAATTCTTTGTGTCTCTGGTGAGTCATGCTAGAAATATTTTCTTCCAGGCAAGACAGGATGCAGAAGCCTGGGCAAAGTCAGTCATGACGCCTTTGGCAACACGGATTAAAGACAGAAAGAAACAACTTGAGCAGCATCTTGACAGTTTGAAGAAAATAAAATCCTCTCGAGAAAAACTGGAAGAAAAAATTCAGGAGCTGGAGGCTATGTGTACAGATCTTGAGGACCAGATTTCTACGATCGATAGTTTGCTAAAAGGAATATACAGTCCTTTGCCTGGCATGGGTGGAAAATCCAACGCCGAACAGGTTGAAAAGGTAGCAGTTTAAAATAGTCTTTAATAATACGGGGAAACCAGGCAGTATTGCTGGTTTCCTTTATCCTCTCTGAATGCTCACATTCGAGCACAATATTCTTCAGTTTTCATACTCCCCGGTTTTTTTGAATAACGCCACGCGATCAGGAAAATATTCGTCCTTTGATTGTTGTATGGCGAAGATTAATTCCTGTAAAAATTAATATTTCATCAAAGTGTAATACCTTCGTTACAAAACTGTAATGTAGCTTCGCCATGATTGCTCCCAGTCCCCGTGTATCACGACAGAAACACAGGGTAGGTATTTTTTTAAACAAAAAGGGCAAATCATGAAGAAGAATCTGATCGCGCTTACTGTCGCGGGTGTTTTAATTGCGCCAATGACATCTCAAGCTGAAACAAAAGTGTACGGTAAAGTTCACCTGAATTATGGTTCAGTTGAAAGCAAAACAGGTGGCGTCGTCAATGTAGATAATTGGCAGCTGAACAGTTTCGCATCACGTTTTGGAGTTAAAGGCAGTCATGATCTGGACGGTAGCCTTAAAGCTGTATACAAGCTGGAATGGGAAGTAAATCCAAATGATGATGACACTAAAGCAATTGTAATAAACAATCGTAACCAGTATCTCGGTCTCAAGGGTGGTTTTGGAGAAGCGCGCGTTGGTACGCATGACACTCCATTAAAAATGGCGCAAGGTAAATTTGACCAGTTCAATGATACAACGGCTGACCTGAAATTTGCTGGCAAAATGGATGGTGAGAATCGTTTATCAAGCATGATTCTCTATCTGGGAAAAACGGGCAACTTTGGTTATAACCTGGCACTTATTCCCGGTGAAGGCGATGGTACGACAGGTGGTGATGGCCTGGCAGATACTTACTCTGCATCCGTTACTTATAAAGGTGGTCCTTTTTACGCTGCTCTTGCAACAGATTCGTATGATGATACGGGTGCCGCAGTGGATTCTTCAAACACACTGACACGTATTGTGGGTACTTACACAATTAAAGGCATGCAATTTGGTTTGCTGGTTCAGAATGGCGTTGAAAAAATTGCCGCTTCTACTGCGGAAGAAGACTGGGTTGGTCTGAGCTTTGGTGCAAAATTGGGCTCCAGTAATAAAATAAAGGCCCAGTACATCATGGTGGAAAACAATGCTGCGACCACAAAAGAAAGTACACTGATGGCTGTCGGTTTTGATCACAAGTTTGCAAAAAATACGACAGGCTATGTGATGTATTCTTCTATCGAAGATGAAACCAGCGGCACTACCGGCGATGAGTTTAACTCACTGTCAGTAGGTATGATCGTCAAGTTCTAGACTCTCCCCTGTCATTACAGGAGTTGCAAGGTGACAAGGATGTCACGCCCATAAATATATTTTCAAACAAGTCTGTATTGTCATCGTTAATTCAAATAACTGTAATCTCCCGTTCATAAACAATCGTAATAATTATTATCAAGAGATGGCGATTGGCATATAACTATCTATGTTTGTCTCTTGGTAGCGTTAAAAATTTCAGTAATCATCGGGTCAATTGTTACAAATAATAAAAGTGTTTATTGACAAAATGATGGTTCATTTACTTTGCGGGTCATCAGCAGACTACCCTTAGGACCGTAGGGGTGTCGTCCACAAGGAGGTGGGCATCTTTATTCAGCTTTACAATCAATCCCGGTATTGGATTACATATCAATACCGGGATTTTTTTATCCTATAATTAGATATATATCTAATTCCGGTTTACAGAAAACATACATTTAAATGTTGAGTAGTATGGGCGTAGTCCGGGTGTTAGAAGTGGATTGTCCTGGTGATCGCTACTTTGTAAGGAATTTTTCTGCATAGCGTGAAGAATAATAAGCAAAAGGAACATAAATGCAGACAGAAAATGGTTTAAAAGAGAACTTCAAGAAGACCATACGGACATTTATAAATGTGTTGCCCATCATTATTGGCATGATATTAGTGACCAGTCTCGTGGTGATTGTGTTTCCGGAGCAGATATCTTCCGGTGTTTTTGGAAACGGCGATATCCTCGATACCTTGCTTGGAGCTTCCATTGGCAGCATCGCCACTGGCCATCCGCTGGCGAGCTATCTTCTCGGTGGGGAATTGTTGCGTGGCGGGGTAGGACTGATTGCCGTGACTGCGCTGCTAGTGACCTGGGTAACGGTTGGAATAGTACAGCTTCCAGCAGAAGCCCTCATGCTGGGGATGCGTTTTGCCGTGTATCGCAATATTATCAGTTTTACTGCGGCCATTGTCATTGCATTTTTGACGGTGTATACCCTGCAATTTTTTGGATTGGCCTGAATGTTTAATAAATACGTAAAAAAGGGTTCTGGTGGCTGGTTGTTTCTCGCGCTGGTACTGCTCGCGTATGGGTTATTGGGTCTGATAAATCCGGCGTCGACGTTACAGTCCCTTACCTTATTTACTCACATTATGGTTCAGATGTTACCCGTACTGGGGCTGGTTTTTTTTCTGCTCTTTGTTGTCAATCTTGCGCTTGAACCGAAACGGATCAGGCGTTATCTGGGCAGAGAGAGCGGCTTGAAGGGTTGGGTTGCGGCTGTGTTTGGTGGCATGCTCTCCATGGGCCCTGTCTATGCCTGGTATCCTATGTTGGGTGAGCTGCAGCAGAAGGGAATGAGAAATGCGCTGATCGCGAGTTTTCTCTACAGTCGCGCGGTAAAACTGCCATTGCTGCCACTCATGATTTATTACTTCGGTGTGGCCTATACTTTAATATTGTGCCTCTACCTGATTGGTTTTTCCGTTATTAGTGGCATAGTGACTGAAAAGCTGGCACCGCAGAAGCCTGGATGAACGGGTGACGATGACCTTCCGCGGGAGAGGCCGCATGTTATATCGGGATGATTGAGGAGGAAAAGAATGCTACTGGGGTGGATTATGTTGTTCAGTGTCCTGGGGAGTGTGGGTGCCATTGCTGGCGCTGCATTGCTGCTTTTTTTCCAGGAAGGCACAAGAAAAATCCTGTTACCTTGTTTGCTTAGTTACGCCATCGGCACCCTGCTTGGGGCGGCCTTTCTGGGGATGATTCCTAATGCCCTAGAACAGAATACAGCCCTGGCCATCTCCGGGACGGTGCTTGCCGGGATTGTTATATTCTTTGTTCTTGAGAAGATAATAATCTGGCGTCACTGCCACGAAGTGGAATGTGAAGCACACGGGTCTGCCGGGCCATTAATCCTGATCGGTGATGCCTTCCACAACTTTGTCGATGGCTTTGTGATTGCAGCCGCCTTTCTCACTTCGGTGCCATTGGGGATAGCCGCCTCTTTGGCCGTGATTGCTCATGAAATTCCCCAGGAGGTAGGGGACTTTGCCATCCTTCTCGAAAATGGTTATTCAAAGACGCGGGCGCTGGCTCTCAATACGTTGTCATCACTGGCAACCTTGCCTGGCGCGGTGATCGCATATTTTTTTCTCGGGGCAACCAGAGAGGCTGTGCCATTTATTCTGGCACTTTCCGCGGCCAGCTTTATCTATATTGCTGTAGCTGACCTGGTGCCGGGTTTGCATCGTCAGACCGGTTTAAAATCAGCAATAAGGCAGATTGTCCTGGTATTAGCGGGTATTGGAACGATCGCTATTTTCCGGCTTGCACACTAAAAAATAAACATTCATATCTTTATCCTGTATTACCGCTACTGGCACATTATTTTGGTATGCAATACACGTTAATTCTATCGTTATACCTGATCATTTTTTCGGTTCTCAGTGGTATTATCCTGGGAGCGCTTACGGGAGAAAGTTATGCTTCCAACTAGAATGACTCATTTTTGATTTAACTTTCACGGGAGGTTCGACAATGAAAATTGCGATTGCTGCAAACACCCGGGACTCAGGCGCCCTGGTTGCCATGCATGCTGCACGTGCGCCTTTTTATCTGTTCTATGATGAAGAAGGTACGCTTCTTGATGTCATCGTGAATCCTTATAGTTCGATCGAACGGGGTGCCGCGCCAAGAGTGGCTCACATGCTCCAGGAACACGGTATTGAAACGTTGGTGGCGGGTGAATTTGGCGGTAAATTTATTACTTTACTGGAAGAAAACAACATTAACATCGTGCCTGGTAGTGGCCTGGTTTCCGAAGTGATAAAAGAAGTGCTCGCTTAAATCATGATCTGGAATCTATTAACACGCTATGGAAGCTTCTGCTTAATATTGTTATTTTACTTTAACTAATTGCAATTGATTCGCTGCAATATAAAGTTATTTCAAGCTTGTGATAATTATGACTAAAACAGAACAAGACATGATTGCGTTTGGTCCGGTACCGTCACGCCGGTTGGGACGAAGTCTGGGTATTAACAATATTCCGCCAAAATCCTGTTCTTATTCGTGTATTTATTGTCAAGTCGGATCGACGGTATGCCAGGAAATTGAACCCCGTGTCTTTTTTGAACCAGAGATAATTTTGCAGACAGTAACTAGCAAGGTAAACGCTGCTCAGAGTGCGGGAGAGAAAATTGACTATCTAACGTTTGTGCCTGATGGAGAACCCACTTTAGATATCAACCTGGGAAAAACGATAGACCTTCTACAACCATTGGGCATTAAGATCGCTATAATATCCAATGCCTCGTTAGTTTGGCGCGAAGATGTACGTCAGATACTAAACAAGGCGGATTGGGTTTCATTAAAGGTTGATGTAGTAGATGAAAAAATTTGGCGGCAGATAAATCAACCACATCCGGAACTACAATTGCCAGAGATTCTGCAAGGTATAGAGTGTTTTGCTAAAAACTATCAAGGTGAATTGGCAACCGAAACGATGCTGGTGGCAGGTATTAATGACAAACCAGCGTTGCTGTCCAGGGTTAGTGAGTTTCTTGTAAGGTGTGAACCACACATTGTTTATTTAGCGGCCCCGATTCGTCCGCCTGCGCAACATAACGTGCATGTTCCGAGCGAAGACACTATTGTGCAGTCATATGAAATACTTAACGAGAACCTGGAAAATGTTCAATATTTAATTGGCTACGAAGGTGATTCCTTTTCATCTACTGGTGATCCGGTGCGCGACCTCCTTGCTATCACTGCAGTACACCCCATGCGCGAAGAAGCTGTCAGGCAATTTCTAAGCAAGGCAGATCGCGATTGGAGTTTAATTCAGGAGCTGTTGGATCAAGGCAAGATCAGGGAGGTGTATTTTGCAGGCAACCGTTTCTATGTGCGGGCTATTAAAACGCACTAATTATCTCCTAACTAATTATCTCCTATAAGGCGAGCTTTTCAATTAAATAATCAATAAACACCCTGACCTTTGGCGGCAAATACTGTCCTGCAGGATACAAAGCATAAATAGCACTGTCAGTCATGGCCGGTAAGTTTGCTTCATAATCTTCCAGTACTTGTTGCAACAAGCCTTGTTTAATCTCTTCACCGACGAACCAGGTTGGCAAGATGGCAATACCCAGGTTCGACAACATGGCCTGATGCAAAGCACCACCCGTATTGCTCAGAAAGTTTCCTGTGACGGAAATGTTCTGTGTTGAATTGCCTTTGTGGAACTGCCAGATATTGCTGTTGTAAAAGTTTTTATTAATGATGCAATTGTGTTTCGTTAAATCATTCGGTACTTCGGGCCGGCCATGGGTATCAAAATATTGTTGACTGCCACAAACCACAAACTGATTTTCCGCCAACTTACGGGCAACAATGGATGAATCACCCAGACGACTAATACGAATCGACAAATCAACCCGTTCTTCTACCAGGTCAATCGCGCGATCCTCCAGTGTGAGATCAATTTTTAAATCAGGGTACAAAGCCAGAAATGCCGGTATCAAGGGCACGATAATACGTTCGCCCAATGGGATGGCGATATTAAGGCGAAGTATGCCTTTGGGATTTGCCTGCAACTGAGTGATGGCCAGTTGCGCTTCATCCAGCTCGCCGAGTATTTTGCTGACACGCTCATAATAAATTTGTCCGGCTTCGGTCAGGCTGATATTGCGGGTGGTGCGCTGTAACAGGCGTACCCCGAGCTCTTTCTCCAACGTGTTGATTTGTCTGGAAATTGAGGAGGGGGCCATGCGCAGTTGACGTCCCAGCGCGGAAAAATTGCCTGCTTCAATGGTTTTTACGAAGAGTTCTATACTGCTAAAAAGGTTCATTTTGCCTCCCTTTAAAGCGTAATCCTAGTTTACCTTTGCATATTATGCAAAGGTAATATGCATTTATACGGTATTCACTATTCTTCATGCATAAACGATAATTAATTTATTGAAAGTAAATGATGAGGACATGTTCATGAAAACATTACCCGGCAACCTGAATCTCTATTCACGCAGCCTTGATTTCAATCAGGACAATGTGCCCGCTGGCATACTCGGACGACATACCACGGCTGAGGGTGTGTGGGGAAAAATCAAGGTCACCGAAGGCAGTTTAACTTACCGTATATTAGAACCAGACCTTGAAGAACATGTTCTGGATGTTTGCCGTGATGGTGTGGTTGTCCCCAGGGCTGCACATCAGATTGAGATTAATGGGCCGGTAAAATTTCATATCGAATTTTATCGCCAGGCAGCTTGAACAGACACTAAGGGAGAATAGCGATGTGCAGAATGTGTTGGGCTTTAGTTGTTGTGCTGGGCATAAGCTCAGGTTTTATGGCGTACAAATTTATTTTGTCGGGCAGCGTTGAAAAAAGTGATGACGGACGGCTCGCAATCCAGTTAACAAACGGTGAAAGGGATATTGTTTTTACCGAAATGAGGACTTTCCTCGAGAGTGTGCAACAAATTACCCAGGGTGTGGCCAGCAAGGATTTTGATGCTGTCGCCAAAGCTGCACGTAAAGTCGGGCGCGCAGCACAACAAGCCGTGCCAGGAACACTGGTAGGTAAATTGCCGCTGGAGTTTAAAAAGATGGGTTTTGATACTCACACGAAATTTACTCAACTGGCGCTGTATGCAGAACAACTCAGTGATGGTGAGCAGACACTTGAACAGTTGGGCGAACTTTTACAAAACTGTGTTTCCTGCCATGCAATATACAAAATTGAAACGACTGATAATCAATAAATTACTGATCAATTAACTAAACATTCAAAGGAGTACATTATGAAAATGAACGCAGGTATTAGCGATCGAATCTTTCGGATTATACTTGGGCTGGTGCTTATCGCTGCAGGAATCATATTTGAAAACTACTGGGGCGCGATTGGCCTGGTGCCATTGCTGACGGGAATAATTGGATGGTGCCCTGCCTACCTTCCTTTTGGTATGTCCACTTGTAGTATCAGTACAGGTGCAAGCACAAGTAATAGCGAAGCGTAGTTGACTTTATTTACAGAGTTTGGCTTATCTTGCCCAGGGCATAGGCTAAATTTTTTTATAACTTTCCTTTGTATTCTACGATTAATGGCGCGTGATCAGAAAAGCGTTCATCTTTGTAAATTGATGTGCTCTTGACCTTGTCGTGTAGACCGGGCGTGATAACCTGGTAATCAATACGCCAACCGACATTGTTGGCCCATGATTGACCCCGGTTGGACCACCAGGTGTATTGGTGCGGCTCCTGGTTAACAACACGAAATGCGTCCACATAGCCTAACTTTTCAAATACGTCATCCAGCCAGGCACGTTCTTCCGGCAAGCAGCCGGAGTTTTTCTGGTTCGATTTGAAATTTTTTATATCAATTTCTTTATGCACGATATTCCAGTCACCACAAATAATGTATTCACGACGCTGGCGACGCATCTTTTTCATGCGTTCAGCAAAACGGTCCATGAAGCTGAATTTAACTTGCTGGCGCTCTTCTTTTGATGAGCCGGAAGGAAGATAAATAGATATAACGGACAGATCGCCGAAATTTGCCTGTATGTATCGTCCTTCAGCATCCATGTCTTCAAAACCTTCTCCCAGGCCACAGATCACTTTGTCAGGTTTTTTTCGTGAATATATCGCGACACCGCTATAACCTTTCTTCTGCGCATCAAAAAAATAAGCGTGGTAGCCTTTTGGATAATGTTTTTCTTGTTCAAGCTGGTGTTCCTGGGCCTTGGTTTCCTGAATACAGACGACATCCGGTTGTTGTTTGTTCATCCATTCGAAAAAGCCTTTTTTCTCAGCAGCTCGAATACCATTTAAATTGGCTGACACTATTATCATTTATTATTACCTTTCAGGCAGGAAGTAGCAGAATAAGTTTAACTTCTAAACCCAGTTGAATTAAAATGTATTCTAAACCAATGTCCAGGGCGGCTAATACAATGCGAGAATATCAGCAACACTTTATTGATTTTGCAATTAATACCGGTGTTTTGCAATTTGGCGAATTTACTCTCAAGTCAGGTCGTAAAAGTCCCTATTTTTTTAATGCCGGTTTATTTAACACCGGCGCTGGATTGGCCAAACTGGGGCAATTTTACGCACAGGCAATTGTAGATGCAGGTATCGAATTCGACGTTCTCTTTGGCCCGGCTTATAAAGGTATTCCATTGGCCGCTGCCACAAGCATTGCCCTGGCAGAGCATCACCAGAGAGACGTTCCTTATTCATTCGACCGCAAGGAAGTGAAGGACCATGGAGAAGGCGGGCTGATAGTCGGCGCCCCGCTCAAAGGCAAGGTGCTTGTCATTGATGATGTCATTTCAGCGGGCACGTCTGTGCGTGCTGCGGCAAAATTGATCAGCAGTTTTAATGCGCAACTGTCAGGCGTTGTGATCGCACTGGACAGGCAGGAACGTGGCACAGGCGAGACATCGGCAGTGCAGGAAGTGAAGCAAATGTTTGGTATTGATGTTATTAGTATCGCGGGTCTTGATACGCTGATTACCTACCTGTCTGAAAAGCCGGACCAGGCAGATGCGCTGCAAAGAATCAAGGCGTATCAGCAGGAGTATGGTGAGAAGGTTTAATTTGGAGAGATTGTTTCACCGCAAAGGCGCAAAGTACGCAAAGGAAATAATTTAAAAAAAGGGGTCAAGTCAATTTTATAATTTACAAAACATGTAAAGTATAAAATTGACTTGACCCCTAATTCGGAAATGAGTGATTTCACCTCGATCCAGCAACGCATAAGAAAATACCATCCTCGTCAGCCATCAGCATCCCGCCCATACTCACTCGCCTTAACATCGACCCAACGCAATGGTGTGAATACCATCAAAAAAGAGGGCCCCGCTTTAGTCATGCGGTCGGGCATTTATCGCAATTACGTGACTATGCTCACCGAAGTGGAAAGCAATGGATCGCGGGAATACGAGCAAGTGAACAGCTATTTCAAACAAGCTAAAGCATTTAATTAACGCCGTCTAATCTACCCCGCATCTCCTGTTATATTCTTTACGATTTAGTTAAAATCTTTTCAAACAGACTCACCCATCTCTCTCATCAATTAATGCTAAGTGCATGGGCTTGATGTGCGGTGATTTGGATCTTGTTTTATTTGAAAAAAATATGGATGTCTATTATATTTATAATCCTAAATCACTTTGTCAGACCGCCAATAGTATCAGCGACCGTTCCCGTTGCGATGACATGTTTTATATCCTGATCCTTCATAGTACTCAACATCTTTCCCCCGAAATCTCCAGCAATCAGGGTGCCAACGCCATATTCTTGAAGCAACTTCACAGCCTTGCTGCTAGCACTGCTGCTTTCCTCTGCCGCCGTATTTTGGAGGGACATGATCATGCGGCCACTCTGTTCAAAGATGAGATAGAAGGGAGCTCTTGCAGCATTCGTGCTAATAGAGGCGCTAGCTTCGGGGCCTTCCGCTGCTACAGCCAACTTGTCAGCGGCGAACAGATTACCCAATGGGGATATTAATAACAGTAATAAAAGTACCGCATAAGTTGTTTTTTTGGCTATTTTCATTGTGAAATTCTTAATTAGGGTTAAGAGTCATTTGGCACTAGAAAGTAGACACCCATATTTATACTTCTTCTAATCATTTAAATGTAAGCTTCTTGCAAGTAGACAGATATATTCGGGCCATCATTTTTATCCAACCGAAGTAAATATGGGTGTCTAATATATTTATGAAAAAGAATATGGGTGTCTATTATATTAATATCTAACTCTGCTCAGGAAATAACTTATTTAACTCTGAACGTAATTCAGCTTCATTCTTACTATTAGCGAGCGTACCTCGTTTTATTCCGTTGTGGCTAAATAGCACTAGAACAACGCCATCAATATTCTGCTGCTCTCTAAACATTTTTCCTTCCTTGGAATTAATATTGACCACAATAAATTCTACCTTATCAGCATAATCTGGACGCACTTTATTCAGCAAAGTCATTAATTCCAAACTTCCCATAGAGCCCTTATCATGTACAAGTACAACAGCAGGTATACCCTGGCCTATTTTTGACAGGTCATCGTTAAATCCCTTCGGTAATAACATAATAGCAACAGCCAAAAAAGCACTCACGCCTAAAATAACAAATAGAGTTGTACGTGTTGCAGAGCCTGTTTGATAATAATTCATATTTAGTATTCCCTGTCATAAAAAACGAAAGCCTGAACATAATGGCACTTAATATACACTGAAGATCTCACAACGGTTGGGGCCAGGTCTTCCATTTTCCCGCTAATAATATTTCCCGCATGGGAAATGGGAGACCTGACCCCGTCATTTCGTGAGTGAGAGCAGCTTCACACTAAGCAAACATTCATAAAATATTTAGCCTTAAATCGACAAATGCTCGGCAAGAAAATCAATCAACACCCTAACTCTGCGCGGAAGATTACGATTGAGAGGATAGAGAGCCGATATTGCAGTTGGTAGTTGATAATCTGTTAACAATAGATTAAGTGTGCCTGCATTTACATGCTTTTTAAACAAAAAGCTGGGGCCAAAAGCAATACCTAAACCTTCGAGCGCAGCATTGACAATTAAATGACCATCATTACAGGTTAAGTTTCCTTGCGCCTTCACCATGACTGATTCTCCATTAGGCATACGAAATGGCCAACTACGATTCACTCTAGACTCACTATAAACCAGGCAGTTGTGCTGTGTGAGATCCGCAGGAAGATTCGGTTTACCACGCCTATCTATATATTGCGGAGAAGCCACAACCTGAAATGAACAGTCTACAAGTCTTCGGCTGACCAGCGTAGAATCTTCGAGCTGGCCAACCCTGAGTGCTAAATCAATACCTTTCTCAACCAAATCGACAAATTTCCCGCTCACGATCACATCTAAATCAATATCTGGATATTCCTGTTGGAACCTCAGTAGTACTTGCCCTACATCAGTGATTACTAAGCTCTGGGGCGCAGCAATACGAATTTTTCCTCGGGGGTTGCTTTGACTTTCAATTATTTCGGCTCTGGCATTGTCTGCTGCAGCCATAATGAGTTTGCAATGATTGTAAAAGCGCGTCCCTTCATCAGAAAGGCTCAATTTTCGTGTAGTACGGTATAGCAATCGAGTACCTAATTCGGTTTCCAACTGTGATACTTGTTTACTTACAAAGGATTTTGAAAGTCCGAGTCGTTCAGCCGCTGCAGTAAAGCTGCCGGTTTCCACCACGCCAGCGAAAGTTTCCATCATTGTCAGAATATTCACATTAGATCCTCATTGGAAACAATAAGATTCCATATAGCCTATATATGTATCTGACAGATTACAATAAGCTTGCTCATCAATACAAAAATCTTCAAATCACAAAGGAGAGTAATTATGAGATTTAGAGCAATCATATTGGGGCTGGCAAGCTTGTTTAGTGCCTCAATGACATTCGCTGCGGCACCCGTACCCGAATCAGCTAAAGGCGTAGCCATACCTCAAGACAAAAGTTATGTGGTTGAAGAAGTAAAGGATGGCCTTTATTGGGTTACGGAAGGCGCCTACACCGCGATGTTCCTTACAACAGGAAAAGGAGTGATTGTTGTGGATGCTCCACCTTCGTTCGGCGACAAGATGTTGAAGGCAATTGGTGACGTGACTAAAGAACCGATTACCCATGTTGTTTACAGTCATTCGCATGCTGACCATATTGGTGGTGCAAGCATGTACCCCAAAACAGCAAAATATATTGCCCACGTTGAAACCAAAAAGCGTTTGCAGCGGATGAAAGATGCCAACAGACCTTTTCCGTATGGCATGTTTGTAGGTGGAAAACCGGTACCGATGCCGACCATTACGTTTGAAGACAATTATACGCTAAAGGTCGGTAACCAGGTTTTAAGGCTCGAATACAAAGGTAATGACCACGAACCGGGAAACATTTATGTGTATGCCCCAAAACAAAAAGTGTTAATGAAAATAGATATCGTGTTCCCAGGCTGGACGCCATTTAAAGGGCTTGCAATTGCAGAGGATACAGTGGGATATCTCAAGGCTCATGATGTCATCTTATCGTATGACTTTGAAAAACTGATCTCTGGCCATTGGGGTCGTCTTGCCACTCGCAACGATGTAGAAGTACAAAAACAATACATGCAAGATATTCAAGCCAACGCTGGCAAAGCGTTACAGACGGTGGATTTTTACGCCATTGCCGGAAAAGTGGGATATGCCAATACAGCCCTTTTGTTTGAGACATATTTGGATGCGGTATCTCAAGAGTGTGCCAATCTCACTGAACCAAAGTGGATTGATAAACTGGGTGGCATAGACGTCTGGACTAAAGATCATTGCTACAAAATAGTCATGGCTATTCGTGTAGATTGAGATCACAAAGATGATGCATAAAATAGGAGCAGTACTCTATCTTCTTTGGGGCCTACTGCACATCAAAGCAGCGATTGCCACGTATCAGCTTGGGGCAACATTAGAACCTGGCCTTGTTCAAGGCCGGGTCTACCAAGACGCATGGAGCCTGGTTTTCTTTGCTATTTCGGTCTCCGTAATCGCAGTGTTATTAAATTGGCGAAATAGTCGTCTCGGTTTTTGGCTTAATCTGGGCATCGCGTCTGTCACGGATATAGGCTTCATTATTCATGTGCTTGCGCCAGGATATATTCCTATGATCCCAGGTATTGCAGGACCAATATTATGGGTGTTTGCTGTCACATTCACCGCCGCAGCCATTAAAAAACCGAGCGCCACATGAATTATTCAAAATATTGAGGATGCAATTAAGGAGTCAATGATGGCTGACAATATTCAAAAGTATGAAGGGAAAAACATAGTTGTCTATTTTGAAGGTAGTCGTTGTATCCATGCGGCGCGATGTGTCTCAGGGCTACCTGATGTTTTCAAAGCGAATGCACCTGGACCATGGATTGAGCCAGATGCGGCTAATGCCGATGAACTTGCCGCATTAATAAAAACATGTCCATCAGGAGCGCTGCGTTATGAACGTAAAGATTCTG
>JAUWSG010000002.1 GCA_030610155.1 Gammaproteobacteria bacterium | reverse complement strand
GGTGATCGAATTGCACGACCTGTTGGTGTGGCAATGGGGCCGGATGGTGCATTGTATTTTACCAGTGATAGTGGCGTGAATGGTTTGTTTCGCTTGCGAAAAATCAGAAAATAACAATATTTAATAACAACATTTGATATTCTTGTTGATTCAGGCTTAAGCGTTACTGATATTTATATATTGTCCTGTTAGTTGTGGTTCGCATTTCTCCATATAAGGAACAGTGCCCAGAAATGGAATTTCAAGGTGTTCTTTCAATGTCTTTATATTGGCATCCAGCTCTGTAAAGTCTTTTGACAGCGTGTTGGCAATCCAGCCAGCGATCGGAATGCCGGCATGTTGTATGCTTTCGATTGTGAGTATGGCGTGATTCAGACAGCCGAGGCGCATACCGGTCACGAGTATTACCGGCAGTGCTAATGCGCTGGCAAGTTCAGCCATCGTTTGCTGTTTGTTGATTGGCACTTTCCAGCCGCCAGCACCCTCAACGACGATATAGTCAGCTTGTGCTGAAAGCTCATCAAAAATATTTTTTATTCTGGATAGATCTATTACAGTGTTTTCTTTTTCTGCTGCCAGATGTGGCGCAATGGCGGGTTTAAAAGCGTATGGGTTGACTTTGTCGTAGTCAGGTTTGAAGCTTGCTTGTTGAATCAGTTGAACGGCGTCATCATTTCTCAGGCCGTCGGGCGTTGAGTCGCAACCCGCAGACAGCGGTTTCATCACGGTGGTCGTGTGGCCCATGGTGTTAAGTTTGTTTATTAGCCCCAGCGCTATCCGGGTTTTGCCTACGTCCGTATCGGTGCCGGTGATAAAAAATCCTTTAGTCATTGCGTGCCACCTGTATTTTAATCTGTATGTCGTTTAATTTCTGACATGGAAACTGTGACGACTTCCTGTCGTCTGCGTGGTATTTTTTTAATTGCCGTTTCATTTTCATCCGCCTTCCAGGCATGGCCATAGATGACTTCATAGCTGGCCGGTAATACGCCATTGTTCCTGTATTGTTCATAGGCCGCTTGCATTTTTAATAAACGACTTTTTGTCATCAGGCCGGCTGGTCGTCCTGCGGTGACATTATGAGCGCCCAGAGTTTTTAAATCTTTCATTAGTTTATAGGTGTCCTGATAAGTCAGGGTGATATTTTCGACATCCATGACCGGGTCTGCAAACAGAAATCGCATCAGGCCATCACCTATGTCATGCATGTCCATAAATGCATTGACATGGCTGTGGTCGTCGACACTTTGCCAGCTGGCGCGCAATTCATGTAAGGTATCCGGCCCCAACGTGGAGAATAACAATAAGCCACCTGGTTTTAACACGCGTTGAAATTCAAAGAATGTATAGTCCAGATTGTTGCACCATTGCAAAGTCAGGTTTGAAAATATAAAGTCAACGCTTTCATTGGCAAACGGCAAGCGCTCCGCATCACCACAAACATGTTTGATTGTGTGAGTGTGTTCGTGCGGTTGGGGGGACTTCTTCCTGCCTTGTTGTAGCATGTTAATGGAAAGATCCATCGAGGTAATCTGCGCGTGCTGAAAACGCTCGGCAAGTAAATTGCTTTGTACTCCTGTGCCAGATCCAATATCAAGGACCTGGTCAGGTGTTATTTTAATTAGTTCCAGCCGCTGCATCATGCGTTGTCCAACTTCACGTTGAAGCACTGCAACTTTTTCATAATGTGGCGCGGCCCTGTCGAAAGAGGCGCGAACCAGTGACTTATCCAGTTGGTAACTATTATTGTCCATGATCTATTATTGTTCGTTTAAGAAAGCCATTATTCTGTCAGTAACAATGCCAGGATGTGATAGAAACGGGGCATGTCCGGCATTGCGAATAAAAAATGATGTTGCGTCAGGGATGGCCTGCTGTGTTGCTTCAATGGCGGCAGGTGGGACCAGCCTGTCGTGTTCACCGGCGATTAATAAGGTCGGGATTGTAACTGTTGCAAGTTTGGACCGTAGATTGGTTTGTTGCAACAGTGCAAGTCCGTTGCGTAAGGTCTCTATCGGCGGATGACCATGTTTAAATATTTGTGCCTGAAGGTCTCGAATTTGTTCTCTTGCGTCCGGACAGCCCTTGGCCTGTAATGAAAGGAAACGGGTGATGATGCCCTGGTAGTCATTCTCAAGTTCTTCCTCGAAAGTATGCAGAAATTCTCCAGGAATGGCGCATGTCCAGTCATCAGCTTGTGTAAACTGGGGTGTGCTTGAAATCAGTATCAGTTTGATAATTGATTCCGGGTGTTTAATCGCCTGGTTTAATGCGAGCAGGCCGCCAAGAGACCAGCCAGCCCAGGTGGCGCGATCGGGTACGTTTTGTGCCCCGATATCTGTGATTTCATCTAATGAAATTGCCTTACTGTTATCATGAGCCTTTTGGCTGCGGGCATATCCCGGCAAATCAACACAGGTGACCCGGTAGTTTTTCTTCAGTTTACTAACAACAGATTCCCATATGTCACCATGAAATCCCCAGCCGTGTAACAGCACAATGTCTTCGCCCTGCCCTTGAGTCTCTATATGTAAGCTCACAGTGATTGTCTCAGTGCATCTATAAGTTGATCGACGTCTTCTGGTTGATGCGAGGTGGTCAAGGTGATTCGCAGTCGTTCACTGCCTGCCGGCACGGTCGGCGTACGAATTGCCCCGATAATAAACCCCTTTTCCTGGAGCTTGTGTTTTATAGAAAGGGTTTTTTCTGCGTTGCCGATTAAAACCGGTTGAATCGCAGTATCGGACGGCATCAATTTTAAATCTGATTGTATTGCGCCCTGTTTAAATTGTTTGATGAGATCTTGCAGGTGCTCACGCCGCCAATATTCTTTTTGTAACAGCTTTAAACTGGTGCTTGTCGCGTGCGCGATGGCCGGTGGCAGTGCGGTTGTGTATATATAAGTGCGTGCTTTCTGGATCAGGGTTTCAATCAATGTTTCATCACCGGCAATAAACGCGCCGAAAGTGCCAAAGGCCTTGCCTAATGTGCCCATCAATACAGGCACATCGTCGGTCGTCAGGTTTTGATGTGCCAGTGTGCCTTTGCCCTGTTCGCCAATGACGCCCAGACCATGCGCATCGTCGACCATAAACCAGGCAGAATGCTTTTTTGTGATGTTTGCGATTTCTTTTAGTGGTGCGGCATCACCATCCATGCTGAATATGCCGTCGGTGGCAACCAGCTTTGTATCAGCGGAACTGGCGGCCAGCTTTTTTTCAAGACTGTGAGTGTCATTATGCAAATAACGTTGTAACCGTGCGCCGCTTAACAAGCCACCGTCTATCATGGAGGCATGATTAAATTTGTCTTCGAATATCGCGTCACCTTTTTGCAGCAAGCTGGAGAGTACGCCAAGGTTAGCCATGTAACCTGTTGAGAATAATAAGGCGCGTTGTCGGCCTGTGAAGTTGGCAAGCTCTTCTTCCAGCACATGATGTGCCATGCTATGGCCACTGATAAGGTGGGCTGCTCCACTACCAACACCATATTTTTCAGCGCCCTGTTGCAAGGCTTTAATAACATCGGGATGGTTTGCAAGGCCCAGGTAATCATTGCTGCTAAAGTTTAAATATTTTTTTCCATCGATAATGATTCTGGCGCCTTGCGGGCCATCGATGGTTTGTCGAGAGCGGTAAAGATGGTCAGCATGACGTTGTGCAAGATCTGACTTTAATTTTTCCTGCGCAACGTCCATTTTTCTACTGGTATTGAAAATGTTTCGGCTATTAAGCAGTTGTTGTAGCGGTTGTTAAAGATGGCGTGGTTTCAGTAGCGGCACGTTTCTTTTGAGTGCCATCACGAATTTCCAGTTTAAGCGCCTTGAACATTTGTAAATCATCCTCGACTTCACGACCTTTGGTTGTGAGGTAGTTACCGATCATGACACCTGAAGCACCTGCCATGAAAATCATTGATTGCAGATCACCAAGAAAGCTACGGCCACCGGCGATACGAATTTCTGCCCTGGGCAGCATGAAACGAAATACAGCGATGTTTTGCAGGATGTCATAGGGTTTCATCGGGGTGATATGGCTGAATGGCGTGCCTTCCTGTGGATTAAGAAAATTAAGCGGTACAGATTCAACGCCCAGATCACGAAGTGTAGTGGCTAACTCAATGCGTTGTTCCACTGTTTCACCCATGCCGAGTATGCCGCCGGCACAAACACGCAGTCCGGCATCGTGAGCGTGCTTGATGGTGTCAATGTTTTCCTGGTAAGTGTGTGATGTACATACCTTGTCAAAATAGCTTTCGGCTGTTTCCAGGTTATGGTGATAATTTTCCAGTCCGTAGCCTTTCAGGGTCGTGGCCGTATTTTTGTCCAATACACCCAGGCTGGCACAACGGCCAATATCGGATGATCCCTCGAGTGTTTTAAAGTAGCTGCTAAGTGCAGTATGTTCTTTTTCTGAGCGGACTCCCCAGCCTTTTGAGACAACACCGAAATCACTGGCGCCCCATTGGCGCGCCTGGTTGGCCTGGTCTGCAAGTTCTTCGTCAGAAATATAGTTATAAGCCGGTGCGCTGGTCTTGTGGTGACCGCTTTGCGCGCAAAAAGAACAATTTTCAGAACAATTACCAGACCGCACATTTGAAATCGCACAAACTTCTATTTCGTTGCCGCGGAAGGTCTTGCGGAGTCGGTCCGCGGATGCCATTAACCAGGGCAGATAATCGTGATCCAGCTTGAGCAGCCAGAGTCCATCTTCAGCACTGATGTCAGCTCCGTTAAGGATGGCTTGAGTTAGAGTATCAATTTGTCGATAGGTGGCATCGTTCATCATGGTGTGTTCCGTCTATTTTTTTAAGATTTTGAAGGGCTTAAACAGTGCGCTAAGTGTACTCGACGGCATCTATCTGTCAACATCGCGGGCGCTATATGGTTAACGAATGGCTAAGTAATATGCATTATAAACTGTTGCCAGCCGCCTGTGTCTTGTGTGGGGCCAATGCGGAACCTGGGGGGCAGCTGTGTTTTGCTTGTTTAACAGATTTACCCTTTATTTCTACTAGCGCCTGTACGATCTGTGCTATGCCCCTTGTTCATCAGGGTAGTGTGTGTGGTAACTGTTTGAAACAAGAACCATTTTATTCAAAATGCAGGGCGACATTTCATTATTCAGAGCCGGTTGCCCACCTGATTCAGGCTCTTAAATTTCATCGCAAGCTGGCTTACGCCGCGTTGCTGGGTGGTGTGATGGCCGATGCGTTGGAAGATCAGCTGGAGCAAAGACCGCAGCTGATTGTGCCGGTCCCATTAAGCCGGATGCGCTTGCGGGAACGTGGATTTAACCAGGCGCTGGAACTGGCGCGCCCAATTGCAAGGAAATTAGCCATTCCGATTGATTTTAAACATAGCCATCGAAATCGCCCGACCTCGGTGCAGTCTTTATTGCCGGCAGATGAGCGGCGTCGCAATGTGCGCGGTGCGTTTGAGTTTGATCATCCCGGACGAATCAAAAGCGTCGCCATTGTTGATGATGTGATGACAACAACACATACGGTCAATGAGTTCGCACGCATGCTGGTGGCAGCAGGCGTGGATGATGTGCAGGTTTGGGTATGCGCCAGGGCCGCGCCAGCGCCAGTTATGCCATTGAATCAGGCAGGTACCTAGAAGGCCATTTTGAAACCAACATTGAATTCATCGTCAACGGTCCTTTCACTGGGAATATTGACATCAACCTCTATTTTTCGATATCCCACATAAATGCTGGCTGAAGGTATAATTTCATACGCGGCGCGTACTTCAAACTCCCACATCTGGTTCGCATCCATAAATGAAATAATACCCGGTGAAAAATAGCCAGATCCACTGAGGATCAATCGGTTAATACTTGAAAGTCGGTAGTTGATTAATCCGACGATACCGAATGTCAGGTAGTCCTGGGTTTTTGTTTGGCCCAGATAGGCCTTGGGGCCTATTCCGAGTTCCATACCAGGAAATTTATTGCCCGCTTCATCGATGATAAGTAATGATGTATCGAAGAAATAATTATCATCCTTGTTGTAAAAACCACCAAAGGTGACGTCTTTGCGGCCGTAGTCAGCACCTTCAATGGGGCTTATATAGGTAACACGAATAAGTTCGGAGCCAATATTGATGTCCAGTTCTCTGGCCATCAGAGGCAATGAAATTGTGATCAGGAAGAAAAATAAAAGTATTGTTTTTATGCTTTTTGCCACCAATATAATACTCCTGAGTGAACGTGTATCAATTATAGAGTAACCGAATTCGGTTGTGGTATTACCGGATGGCTCATTCTGCCTAATATACAGAGATATTTCACTGATATTTTGTAAACAAATGTTAATCCGGTTTTAGTTGTGTGCTATCGTGCCGAAATAGTTAAGTATTAACGGCTGTTTTCCTCAGGGTTCATGTCACGGACAAACCGCTGTATTACCTGCATGTTAATGTTGTAAATCATAGGGATAGTGAACTTAAACTCAGAGGTGATTATGTTATTTGTTGAAGGTTTTTTAAATGCCTCCGTTCTGGACTATGTTCTATACACCCTGGTTGTGACACATATCACGATTGCGTCAGTGACCATCTATCTGCACCGTAATCAGGCCCATCGCGCGCTCAATCTTCATCCTGTTGTGAGTCATTTTTTTCGTTTCTGGATCTGGTTGACCACTGGAACAATCACTAAAGAGTGGGTGGCTATACACCGAAAACATCACGCAAAATGTGAAACTGAAGAAGATCCACATAGCCCGCAAACCAGGGGGATTAAAAAGGTCCTGTTGCAGGGAGCAGAATTATATCGGGCTGAAGCCAGAAACCAGGAAACACTGGATAAATTTGGTGTCGGCACGCCCGATGACTGGGTAGAACGACATCTTTATACGTCCCGCACTATATGGGGGCCGATTGCGATGTTTTTAATTAATATTTTTCTGTTTGGCCCTATCGGTATCACAATATGGGCGGTGCAAATGTTGTGGATTCCTGTCTGGGCTGCCGGCGTCATCAATGGTCTTGGTCATTGGTGGGGGTACAGGAATTATGAAACAAAGGATGCTTCGACAAATATTTTCCCGTTGGGAATTTTGATAGGCGGGGAGGAGTTTCATAATAACCATCATACATATGCGAATTCTGCCAAGCTTTCATCAAAATGGTGGGAGCTTGATATAGGCTGGGTATATATTCAGTTACTGGTTTTGTTTCGTCTGGCTAAAGTGAATAAAGTCGCGCCCACGCCGGTATTTGGGGCGGATAATAACAAGGTTGATATGGAGACCTTGCGGGCCATTGTGACAAACCGGTTTCAAATCATGTCCCGATATTATGCAAATGTCACATTTCCGGTCTTTAAGGATGAATTACATAAGGCAGATGAATCATGCCGCCGTGTGCTAAAACGGGCCAAACGCGTTTTAATCAAGGAAGAGTCTTTGCTCGATGACGATGCGAGGGACAGGCTAAATCATGCGTTGAGTAGTAGTGAGCGTCTTGAAATTGTTTATCAATACAAGCTGCGACTACAGGCCATCTGGAAACGATCTGCTGATACGCAAGAAGCATTGCTTCAATCATTACAGGAATGGTGTAAGCAAGCGGAGGAAACCAGGATCAAAGCGTTACAGGATTTTGCCGAGGGTTTACGGCGATATCAATTACAGTCGGCTTGACTAAGCGTAAGCGGGCCAGACAGGAAAATTGCGGGACAGTCAGTAAACATAAATATTTCCATGCATAAAAAAATCCTGCCAGGTGCAGGATTTTTTTTGTGCGCTATTTATTGCATAGACGGGCACGTTATTGCATAGACGGGCGCGTTATAGCATAGGCGCGGGTGATCTATTTTATTTTGGCTTCTTTGTAAATCACATGTTTGCGCACCACTGGATCGTATTTCTTTATTTCCAGTTTTTCAGGTTTGGTACGTTTGTTCTTTGTGGTCGTATAGAAATGACCCGTTTTTGCACTTGAAACAAGTTTAATTTTTTCGCGCATGTCAGAACTCCTTAGGCTTTAGCCGCACGTTTCTTTTTCATATTAGCTATATCAGCCAGTACCTGCTCGATACCAAGCTTGTCGATAATGCGTAATCCCTTGCTGGATACGCGCAATTTGACCCACCGGGTTTCACTTTCTATCCAGAATCGGCGTTCATGTAAATTGGGTAAAAAGCGTCGACGGGTTCTGTTTTTCGCATGCGAAACATTATTACCCGACATGGGTCGCTTGCAGGTTACCTGACAAACTCGAGACATTGTAAACCTCCAAAAAACGAATATGTTTGTTTTACCTGCACCCGGAAAGTCTCCGAGGCAAAAAGAGCACGCATTTATACCAGAATTTGGTTGTTTTGTGTAGCTTAATTAGACCTCAAAATGGATCTGGGGCATATTTTATTATCCGGAGCTCAAATTTAGCTCATTCAGTCACCGGCATCAGTGTATAATTCCGTCCCGATTGTCAAAAAACCTATCAAAATCAAAGGAAATACCATGCGGCGACCCAGTGGGCGAGAGTTAGATGAAATGCGAACCATCCGGATTACCCGGAATTATACCAAACATGCTGAAGGCTCAATCCTAGTCGAATTTGGAGATACCAAAGTGCTTTGTACTGCGTCAGTGGAGGACCGGGTACCCCGCTTCCTGAAAGGCTCTGGTAAAGGCTGGGTGACGGCTGAGTACGGCATGTTGCCCAGGTCAACAGGCTCACGTATGCAAAGAGAGGCGGCAAAAGGCAAGCAGGGTGGAAGAACGCTGGAAATTCAACGTTTAATCGGTCGTTCGCTACGGGCGGGCATTTCTCTGGAAGCCCTGGGTGAACGAGTAATCACTGTGGATTGTGATGTTATTCAGGCCGATGGGGGTACCCGCACGGCGTCTATTACCGGTGGTTATGTGGCGCTGGCTGATGCGGTGGACTATTTGATGAAGCAGGGCGTGCTGTCCGATAATCCTCTGCATGGCAATATCGCCTCTGTATCGGTAGGAATTTATGATGGTTCTCCGGTTCTGGATCTGGATTACAGTGAAGATTCAAATGCCGAAACGGATATGAATGTTGTGATGAATGATGCGGGTGCCTATATTGAAATACAGGGCACAGCAGAAGGCCATGCGTTTCGTAAAGATGAATTAAGTGCCATGCTGGAACTGGCTGGTAAAGGCATCAGTGAATTGATTCAAATACAACGGGCATCTCTCTGCAAGACGTAACATGAATAACAAAAATAAAATTGTGCTGGCGTCAGGTAACAAGGGCAAGTTGCGTGAATTTGCCGTGTTGTTGGCCGAACTTGATTATGAAGTTTTACCTCAGTCAGACTTTGATGTGCCTGATATCGAAGAGACCGGGTTAAGTTTTGTTGAAAACGCCATTCTGAAGGCGCGTAATGCTTGTGCACATACGGGTTTGCCTGCCCTTGCGGATGACTCGGGAATAGAGGTGGACGCATTGAAGGGTGCGCCGGGAATTTATTCGGCGCGTTTCGCCGGTGAAAGCGCGTCTGATAAAGGCAACCTGATCAAGTTGCTGAAAGATCTTTCCGGCTTGCCGGAAAATGAACGCACAGCACGTTTTCAATGTTTGCTGGTATTTATGCAGCATGAAAAAGATCCGACTCCCTTGATCTGCCAGGGAACATGGGAGGGTCGTATTCTTCAGGAGTCTCAGGGCGAAAATGGTTTTGGTTATGATCCGGTATTTTATGTGCCAACACATGACTGTTCATCTGCCGAGCTCCCGGCAGAAGTGAAAAACAAAATCAGCCACCGTGGCCAGGCGTTGGCGAAGTTGCTTGTTGAGTTAAAAGACCTTTAGACCTAAGACCTTTTGCCACGGGGGACACGGGGGACACGGGGCGCACGGGGAAAAACACATAAAGATTAAAAGCAGTGTTTACCACGGAGGTCACGGAGAAAAGATTTTATTATTGTTACTCATCGCTTTGCGATAAGTAACAATAATCATGGGCTTTCCCTCGTTCTTCTCTCCGTGACCTCCGTGGTAAAAAGATTTTGATTTTAAGGTCTTACAAGCCCAGCTTCAACCTCGTCTCTCTTTTCTTTTCCGACCAGTGTTTCGATTAGCGTTAATGCAAAGTCCATTGCGGTGCCCGGGCCACGGGAAGTAATGACCTTGCCGTCTGTCACGACAGGCGCATCGTCAAGTTTGATGTCCGGCATGTTTAATTTTTCCAGTGTGCCGGGATAACTGGTTGCGTTTTTGCCTGTAAGAAGGCCGGCGGATGCCAGTACTTTAGGTGCGGCACATATTGCGGCCGTGTATTTTTCTGAGGCGGCCATTTTTTTCAACAGGTCAATAATACGTTGGTCTTCATTCAAGTAATCAGCACCGGGTAGTCCACCAGGTAATACAAGCATGTCGTAATCCTGCTTTAATGCGTCATCAAGATTTGTATCGGCTATCAGTGTGACCCCTCTGCTGGCTTTTACAGGCTGGCCATCGAGGCTGGCCGAAACAACGGTGATGTTTGCCCGTCGCAGCAAGTCAATAATAGTTACGGATTCAAGTTCTTCGCAGCCTTGTGCGAGCGGGATAAGGACGTTGGCCATATTCTACTCCTGACATGTTTAATGATTCTGGAAACCGGGGCTGATTTTACACCCGGTTCATCCAATCGTAGTAATTTATTTTTCAGGTGTTGCTGGCGGAAGGGGGAGTGTTACCGGATCGGGCTGTTGGCAGGATTGATGTCGGCTTCGTTTTCGGCGAAGCAGACATCAGTGAATATGAAAATGACGCTATATAAAAATAAGTTTGCTAAACCTGATCTCATAATTGAGGACAATAGCCGTCAATTATTTACATCATTTGGATTTCATCTCATTTAATATATGCAAGCCTTTGAGCATGTTGAGTGCTTCATACAACTGATAGTCAGATTTTACCAGCGTTAATAGTGCGTCTTTGTCTTTTTTGGTATTGTTTTTCTCGTCATTTGTTTTATTTTCAAGGTGACCACTAAGGTCTGATTCCTTGAGCATGCCGATAGCCGGTTTTTCAACATCTGTTATTTTGACGCTTTCGAGTTCAATGTCAGGGATAATGCCTTGCGCCTGAATGGAGCGGCCTGAAGGGGTAAAATAACGCGCAGTTGTCAGTTTGAGTGCAGATGAATTGTTAGGTAACGGCAAAATAGTTTGTACTGAACCTTTGCCAAATGTCTTGACGCCCATGATAACGGCTCTTTTATGGTCCTGAAGTGCGCCAGCAACAATTTCTGATGCGGAAGCTGAGCCGCCATTTACCAGTACGACCATGGGTGCGCCGTCCAGTACATCTCTTGGTGTCGCATTAAATTTCAGGCTTGAGTCTTCAATCCGGCCTTCAGTGTAAACAATGAGCCCTTCTTTGATGAAGGCGTCTGAAATTGATACTGCTGCGTTAAGTACGCCACCCGGGTTATTTCTAAGGTCAAGTACCAGGCCATGCAAATTGTTTTTGCTTTCCTGTTGTAATTTCTCGATCGCATTTACAAGATTTTCACCGCTATTAGACTGGAACTGGGTGACACGCACATAACCGAAGCCATCTTCGAGCATGCGGCTTTTTACGCTTTTGACTCTAATGATGTCGCGTGTAATGGTGATTTTGAGAGGCGCTTTCTCGCCTTTTCTGACGATGGTCAGAACAATGTCCGAGCCGGGATCGCCACGCATTAGTTTCACTGCTTCACCCAGAGATAAACCTTTTACCGGCTTGTCATCCAGTCGAATGATGAGATCGCCGGCTTCAACACCTGCCCGCTTTGCTGGAGTATCATCGATGGGGGCAATGACCTTTACAAAACCGTCTTCCATGCCGACTTCGATGCCCAGGCCACCGAATTTTCCGGATGTGCCGACCTGAAGTTCTTTATAGGCATCTGTATCCAGATAGCTTGAATGTGGATCCAGTCCGGACAGCATGCCGCGTATGGCATTTTCCAATAGTGTGCGGTCATCAACCGAGACAACATAGTCTCTTTTAATTTTAGTAAATACATCCGTGAACGTTTTTAATTCTTCAAGCGGTAAGCTGCTGCCGGATGAATTTGATTTTTGTGCAAATACACCTTGCCCAACAGCCAGAAGCACGCCCAGAACCAGGCCTATGCTAAGAATAAGGAAAGTTTTCAAGTTGGATCTCATTAATGCTGCCTCCGGGGCCTACGCAGGATAATTATCATATCCCAGGTTAATCTAATCGTTTGTATTGCTCTAATACCATAATTTTAATATAAAAAATGCCTATTCCATCAAGTATGCCGAAACTGCTATCTTCTTGCACTCTTTTTGTTCTTTTTATTGCTGCACCACCGGGATGGGTTGGTGGGTTTGCCATTTTTTCGAATTTCGAAATAGAGTCCTGATTTTGTCTGGCCGCCGCTTTCACCGACGGTGGCAATAATATCCCCTGCCTCGACCCAGTCTCCCGGTCCTTTATAAAGGCTCTGATTAAACCCGTATAAACTCATGAAATTATCGCCATGATCGATAATCACGAGCAATCCATATCCTTGTAACCAATCAGAAAATACAACCTGGCCATGAGAAATCGCACTGACTTCTGACCCTTCTCTTGCATTTATAACGACACCTTGCCATCTTAGTTTACCCATTTTCCTTGATGAGCCGTATTTTGCGCGTAAGCGCCCCTTAACAGGCCATTGAAGGTATCCCTTTTGACGCGCAAAACTGGTTAAAGTTTCCGCCTGATCGGGAAAATCAGGCAGGGCTTGCTTTAATGTTTTTAAAAGACGCTCCAGACGTTTTTCATCCTCGAGCATATTTCCCAGTTTCTGGCCCTTTGATCGGATGTCTTTATCAAGTTTTGCCAGGATAGAGACACGACGTTTTTTTGTCTGCCCCAGCGCCTGCTTTTCCTCTGATAATGAATGCTGGATTTGTTCCAGTTTAAATTTTTCCTGTTTTATCGAGGCTTGCAATTTTTCTACTTTAGTCAGTTTAACTGTCACTTCATTTATGTTTTTGGCTCTTACTTTTATAAAGTAGTCATAATATGAGAGCACACGTCCAAGGGTTGCCGGGCTCTGTTGATTTAAAAGTAATTTCAGGTGGCCCTGATTGCCAATGGTATAAGCGCTGCGTACTTGTTGTTTAAGCGTGCTCCGGTGATTGTGCAACTCGCTGCGTAAAAGTTTTTCCTGTTTTTGTTGTTTACGAAGTGCCCTGGTATGGGTTTTAAGCTGACTGTTGAGTTGCGTTAGTTCGCTGGAGATGTTGCCAATCTTTTTTTCATGATGGCGTAATTCCTGACGAAGTTTATCGTGCGATGAACGCGCAACATTGAGTTCATTCTGGAGCGTTTTGATAACGCTGCGCAGTTTCTTCAACTCTGCTGCCTGGGCGGCTTTGTTGTTAGAGGACTTGTTAACGGAGTTGCTGGCCGAATTCTGCTCCGCCGAAATAACCGCATTGAAGGGAGATAGTATTAATATAAAAAAAAGACTTATTGCGTAGGCTCGCACGCTTTTGTACCCATTGTTTCTAGATGATTAAGTTTCTAACTGGTTAAGTGTCTGACTGAATGAGTGATTACTAAACCAGTTCTACCAGCTGTTGTCCATTCATTTCTGGTGGCGGTTCGATGCCCATCAGGTAAAGCATGGTGGGTGTGATATCAGACAGTGTTCCGCTTTTGGCTGCTGTAGCGGGTCTGCCAACATAAATAAAGGGCACCGGGTTAAAGGTGTGCGCAGTATGTGCCTGCCCGGTCCCTTCTCCCATCATTTGCTCTGCATTACCATGATCAGCCGAGATTAGCACTTCCCCGCCGACTTTTTGTAATGCCTCGACGACCTGGCCAAGGCAGGCATCCAGGATTTCAATAGCTTTTATAGTCGCTTCATAGTTGCCCGTGTGACCTAACATATCAGGGTTTGCGTAATTACAGATGATCGTGTCATATTTTTCACTTTCAATCGCCTTGATCAGGTGCTTGGTGATTTTTGCCGCGCTCATTTGCGGACTCATATCATAAGTGGGGACATCCGGAGAAGGAATAAGGATACGGTCTTCCCCTTCAAACGGTTCTTCACGGCCGCCATTGAAGAAAAATGTCACATGGGCATATTTTTCTGTTTCCGCAATGCGTAATTGTTTTAAGCCCTGTTTTGAGATGTATTCGCCGAACACGTTATTTAATTTCTTTGGTGGAAACGCAACAGGAACATCAAAGTCTGCACTGTATTCTGTTAGTGTCGCAAAGGCCCCTAACCTGGGTTTGACGTCACGATGAAAACCGTGAAATTTGTCTTCCAGAAAAGCGCGTGTTATCTGTCGCGCCCGATCTGAACGATAGTTCATGAAAATAATGGAATCACCATCATTCACACGCGTTTGTTGTTGCTCTTCGGAAACGATAGCGGTTGGTTTAATAAACTCATCGGACTCATTTCGTGCATAGGCGTCATTGACTGCTGCTTCAGCTGTTGAGGTGGTGAATTCGTGTTTACCTGAAGTAATCAAATCGTATGCTGAATGGGTGCGTGTCCATCGGTTGTCACGATCCATGGCATAATAGCGTCCGACTACCGATGCAAATTGTCCTTTGCCCAGGCGCTTAAAGGTAGCTTCCATTTTTTCAATCGGCGCAAGTGCACTTTTCGGTGTTGTGTCCCGGCCATCCAGAAAGGCATGTAAATAAATTTTATCGGCACCACGTTTGACAGCCATCTCAACGATTGCGTGTATATGGTCTTCATGGCTATGAACGCCACCCTGGGACAATAAGCCCAGAATATGGACTGCTTTGCCATTATTAACAGCCGAGTCAATGGCATCGGTGAGTACTTTGTTTGAGAAAAACTCGCCGGACTTGATGGCGTCGTTTATTCGAGTGACTTCCTGGCTGACCAGCCGGCCGGCCCCGAGATTGACATGGCCCACTTCAGAGTTGCCCATTTGGCCTTCTGGCAGACCTACTTCCGCGCCAGAACCATGAATTAAGGTGTGGGGATATTCAGCCCACAATTTATCCCAGACAGGCTTTTTTGCGTTCATGATTGCATTGAATTCTGGATTTTCACTATAACCCCATCCATCCAGTATGAGTAATGCGATAGGTCTATGATTTTTAGCCATTTTTGTCTGGTGTTCCTGTGAATGTCTCTAAGCCGCCGTAAATAGGCGGGGGGATTTTAACTTAGAATAGGGATGTTAGTGAAGAGGTGAGTTAAAATCACCTTATTACGTACAAAATATCAGCAATAAACTGCTAATATTATTATGTTCTCAAACACTGCTTTATTGTATATTGTTTTGATAATAATCGAAAACCTGTATGACCATACAATAAATAGGATAAATGCTCAGCGATAAGGGCGGGTCAGTGGTATTAGATATGTTAAGTCGACAGTTTAAATAAAAGGGTGTTTTACCCTCCGTACTGAATAACATATTACTTAAAGGAGCGGTTGAGTAAATAATGACTACTGAAAATATTGGGTTAATCACCCATGATGACGATATCGAAAGAGCGTCTCGTTCACTTAAAGCAATGTCTCACCCGTTGCGCTTGAAGATTCTTTGTACTCTGGATTCGCAGGAAATCAGTGTGCAGGATATTGTTGATCTGGTGGGCACATCCCAGAGTAACATCTCCCAGCATCTGGCTATATTGCGTGATAAAGGGATTTTGTCTTCCCGAAAGGACGCCAACCGCGTGTATTACCGTGTGGGAGATGCAAGAACATTGCGTTTAATAAGTATGATGCGTGAGGTGTTTTGTAGCTGAGAAAGTGTTTATAGTGCGCGAGACGGTTTCCCGGGCGCATTACTATAATGTTGGTCACAGACAGCCGGCTTTGTGCTGGCGCCCGCAACACTCCCAATAATCCAGCTTCTGGTATACTATTCCGTTCTTTCATACCGGTAATTCAATACGTACAGCTTTAAAGAGAAACTGATGGCACAAATTGGAGAATTCATCGTAAGCCAGTGGATGTTGTTTGCTGCACTGGCCATCATCCTTGGCTTGTTAATCAAGTCATTTCTGGGTGATGCGGGTATTACAAATATCAACCCGTCCCGGGCCATTCAATTGATCAACCATGAGGATGCAGTTGTGCTGGATGTCCGTCTGGATGATGAGTTTAAGGAGGGTCATGTGCTTGATTCTGTGCATATCCCCGTTGGTTTGTTGCAAAACAGAATTCAGGAACTGGATCAATATAAGGCTAAGCCGATTATTGTCAACTGTCGTTCAGGTCACCGTTCGACTTCAGCATGTGGTGTGTTACGCAAACAGGGTTTTTCATCGGTGTACAAATTACAGGGCGGCATACTTGCCTGGAAAAATGCAAATTTGCCGCTGACGAAGTCATAGATTTAACTATTATAAAATAGATGAAGGTTGAAAAATGATTGCGACGGAGCAAAAAACGATGGAGCAAGCAGTCAAGGTTGAAGTGTATTGCACAAGGACATGTCCTTATTGCCATCTTGCACGACAATTGCTTGATAAAAAAGGCGTCGAGTACACAGAGTTTTATATTGATATGGAACGACACTTGCGCGAAGAGATGGAAGATCGTAGTAGCAGAACAAGTGTCCCACAGATTTTTATCGATGGGAAACATGTTGGCGGTTTCGAAGATATGGCGGAACTGGATATGGACGGGGAGCTGGATCCCCTGTTAGGTTTGGTTAAAGATTGAAGTGATCTGATGTCTGATTCTATTCATGTTGTATGTCCGGGATGTAAGCAAGTTAATCGACTGCCCAGGGAAAGGCTGAGCGCCAATGGGAAGTGCGGTAGTTGCCAATCTGTATTATTAGGTAAATCACCCGTTCATTTAACAGGTGTAGATTTTAAGAAATTTATTGGCCGCAATGATTTGCCAGTTTTAGTAGACTTTTGGGCGCCGTGGTGTGGTCCTTGTAAAATGATGGGGCCTGTTTTTGAGCAGGCAGCATTGCAACTTTACCCGCAGGTAATTCTTGCCAAAGTTGATACGGAAACCGAGCAAGGTCTTGCATCGCAATATGGGATACGCAGTATTCCCACTATCGCATTGTACAGGCAGGGTAAGGAAGTTGCGCGCATTGCAGGTGCAATGGATTTGCAGAACCTGACTGCGTGGGTCAGTCAACATTTGTAAAGTTGGGTGATAGTTAAAAAATTTTAAGATGATATGAGAGTATTTGACAACAGGAGTTGTATTTCAAAATGACAGAAGAACAGAAGAGTAAGGCGGTCGACGCGACAGGCGAGGAACAAAAGCAGGAGTTTGCGATCCAGAAAATCTATATCAAGGACATGTCATTTGAAACGCCTAATACACCGGATATTTTCTCTGAGAAATGGGAGCCGAATATCAGTCTGGAAATAAATACAGCCGGTAAAGGGATTGGCCCGGACACGCATGAAGTTGTTCTCACGGCGACATTGTCGGCGAAGATAGGCGAGAAGACGGCATACCTGGTTGAAACTCAACAGGCTGGCATTTTCACAATACGTGGATTAAATGAAGAGGAGCTATCTCACGCGTTAGGCAGTTATTGCCCAAACATACTTTTTCCTTATGTGCGCGAGACAGTATCTGAATTAGTTGCAAAAGGTGGCTTTCCACCCATGCTGCTGTCTCCGGTAAATTTTGATGCGCTTTATGCCCAGCATATGCAGAGCATGCAACAAAAAAATAATAAGGAACCACAACCGGATCCAGTTCACTAGTGATGGCGTATACCGGGTTTGTTCGGGCAGGTTATGACAGATAAGAAAAAATCAAAATTTGTTGTGCTTGGCGCCGGTTCCTGGGGTACTGCATTAGCGATTTTGTTAGCAAAAAACGGCCACCAGGTTTCCCTCTGGACGAGAAATGAAGAGTTTGCCCATTCCCTTGCAACCTTCCGTACAAATGATAGATATTTACCCGGAATAGACCTGCCTGAGTCAATCCACATAAGCAGTGATTTAACAGAGCTGTTAACGGATGCGTGTGAAATCCTTGTTGTGGTGCCGAGCAGTGGTTTTCGTTCGATACTGGAGACTATCAAGCCGATTATTCCGCAAAACAGTCGTTTAGTGTGGGCGACAAAAGGCCTGGAGCAAGGCAGTAATAAGCTGATGCATGAGGTTGTAAATGAAGTCTTACCCGGGCTGCAAGCCAGCGCTGTTATTTCGGGCCCGACCTTTGCGATGGAAGTGGCGCGCGGTTTACCGACTGCGTTGACGGTAGCATCAAATTCACAAGAGTATGCAAAATTCCTTGCGGCATGTTTGCACAACAAAACATTTCGCGCGTATATCAGTGCGGATGTTATTGGAGTGCAGTTAGGCGGTGCAATAAAAAATGTGTTGGCCATCGCGACAGGCATTGCAGATGGTCTTGGTTTTGGTGCGAATACCCGGGCGGCGGTGGTTACGCGTGGTCTGGCAGAGATGATTCCTCTGGGTCAGGTATTAGAGTGTCAGCGTGGTACATTTATGGGGCTGGCCGGGTTGGGTGATCTGGTCCTGACCTGTACTGATGATCAGTCACGTAATCGTCGTCTGGGGCTTGCTATTGGCAGCGGAAAAACCCTGGAAGAAGCTCTGGCCGGAATTGATCAGGTTGTTGAAGGTGTGCAAACAACCCGTGAAGTGTTTGAGTTGGCGCAAAGTTTTGGTGTTGAAATGGCGATCGTTGAGCAAGTGTACCGCGTGCTCTACGAAAATTGCCCACCTAAAGAAGCTGTGCATGCCTTGCTCGAGCGAGAGCAGAAACCAGAGATAAGCTAAAACAAAAAATCTTTTCTCCGTGACCTCCGTGGTAAACACCGCTTTTAATCTTTAAAGGTATTCTTTACGCTCCAGAGCCCTTGAAGTTTTGTTGTCGCCAGGCTTCGTATATCACCAGCGCGGCAGTGTTCGACAGGTTGAGGCTACGGCTGTCTGCCAGCATCGGTATGCGCAATACCTTATCCGTTGGGAGAGTTTCGAGAATGCTGTCAGGTAAGCCGCGTGTCTCGGGTCCAAACAGGAATGCATCCCCTGCTACAAAATTAATTTCCGAATAATTTTTTTGTCCTTTTGTAGATAAGGCAAACAACCGGGTTGGATTGACTGTCGTGATGAAGTCTTCAAAATTCCTGTGTTCATTTATGTTCGCAAACTCACGATAATCCAGACCGGCGCGTCTGAGTTTTTTATCGTCCAGCGTGAATGCTGCGGGGTGTATGATATGTAAATCAGCGCCCGTATTGGCACACAGGCGTATAATATTGCCGGTATTGGGGGGTATCTCGGGTTCGTATAATGCAATGTGGAACATGCGTTCTGTGGCCTGATGATGGATTGTTGTTTTGTCGTAAAGGCTGCAAGGATTCTGTTACTACTGGCGTACCTGCATCACTTTACTATAAACAACCGTTCTTTGCCCGGAAGGTTCAACAATGGAGCGGGTACTTCAATAAGTTGCCTGGTTAACGCAACTGTACCTGATATTGGACATCAAATTTTCCGCCGTTCGGGTTCATCGTTCCCGTCATATCGATATTCCAGTTAGTCACGTTGGCATCATAACCTGCCGGTGCGCCGCCATTTCCGGAAACGGGCGTATAGGTATAGGTTGTACCGTTGTCATTTGAATAAGTGATGGTTCCAAGAGTAACGCCTGATACGGGTACCCCTTCTGTTAACTGAAAGGGTGTAGATGCTCCATAGGTATCGATTCTCAACATCGAAAACGGGCTTAATGCGTCTGTAACAACCACCGCAAAAGCCGCAACACCCCCGGTATTTGTTATCTGGATGGTGTAACCAATATTTGCCCCGGGATTCGCTGTTGGTGAAGAGGCGTATTTCACCATGGTTAATACCGGCACTGGCTCAATATCAACGTCAACACTGGCGCTATCATTTGTGGCATTTTCATCAGTTTGATCTGATGCTGTTAGTGTGGCCGTGTTCGTCGCGGTCATGGTGACGGGAACGATACCCGCCTTAACATTAATAGTTAACGTGTAGGTGCTGTTCGCCGGGATAGTCGGAATGTTCCATTGATCGGGGATGCTGTTGCTATCTGAATCATCAAACGTCGTGCCTGTTTCGGCAGTATGGCTCACATAGGTTACTTGCGCGGGTAAAACGTCAGAAATGACTGCATTGGTAAAAGCAATAATCGCCGCATTATAGACCGTCACGGTATAGCTGAAGGGTTGATTGCCGAGTGCGGTGACGACTGAGGCCGTCTTTGAAACCTGCAGGTCCTTGGGGAACAATTGCCCGCCTGCAGGACCATCCATATTATCAAGTATATTATTTGGCAGATTGGCGCCATTTGATGAGGAAATATGAAATCCCAGATTTACTGGCCCGGTAAACCCCAGGCTTACCCAGGTGACGCGTGACTCCATTTCCGTGCCTGTCGTCGCGCCGCCCACAGTTGAATAAATCTGCGTATCATTGGCTATGTCGCCAGGCATGGTATAACCATCACCCACTCCTGCATTTGTTAACGGGTCACCGCCAGCTGTACTCTCAACATAATCCCATAATTCCGCGACAGTATTGCGGTTCGCCCCTTGCCATTTAATACGCAAGACCTTTTCGTCGGTTTGCAGCAAGCCATCCGCGTTGGAATCGATATAAAACCACCAATCTGTCACGTTGGTGCTGGAAGCCCAGCGCTCAACATAAAAATAGACATAGGTGTTATCCCAGGTAAATGAAAACTTGCGTAAATCTCTGCCGGTATTGGCGATGGGTTCATCAAGATCATTGCCTGATCCGTCCTCGGCATCAGTGCTGAACTGCCCGGGATTATTGGTGATATCTCCAGGGGGGATATAAATACCGCCGGGGTCATACCAATCACTCATATCACCGTCAACAGTGATGGTACGCTCGATATAGGCCGCCTGCGCCGCTTGCGCCACGCACCATAAAAGCATCAAAGGGAATAAGAATTTACTAAAAGCCGGCAAAATATGCTCCGTGATTGCTATAACCTGCTGTATTTATAGATATATCGTCCCTGTAAAACAATACTTAATTGCTTTTCGCTGCGTAAAAGCGCCACCTGTAGAGCTAACGGTCGATAAGCCTGGTGACTAATTGGCGGTGAGCGGGTATAAACGACGACGCCTCAACGCGTAAACGCCACTAATTTGTGTTGACCGTCTTGATTAGCCAGTATTGACCGGGGATAGATTTTAGCCTTTTATTACTGAAAGTGTGTGATAGCAATAATATTCCATGCTTTTCCAATGCACATTCCCGGCACGGTGCAATTAATATATCCTGATAGACACCCGCTTTTGAAACGTTTTGTAAACCCATCATCCTTGCTTTAAATTAAAAATATAAAAATTTTGCGTTCTTTGCGTCTTTGCGGTAAATATCACTTCTCGAAATAGTCGCAACCCCTGCAAAATGTTACGATAAACAAATGATGAGAGACCAGCAAAAACTAAAAACTGATTTCTGTGGTATGCAGTTTAATACACCGCTGGTGTTATTGTCCGGTTGTGTTGGTTTTGGTGAGGAATATACCCGCGTCAATGGTTTCTCCAACCGGGATGTGGGTGCGGTTTGTCTTAAAGGCACGACACTGGAAAAACGTCTGGGTAATGCACCTCATCGGGTGTATGAAACCCCTGCGGGCATGTTGAATTCGATTGGCTTGCAGAATCCGGGATCCAGGCATGTGGTTGACAATATTCTCCCCACGCTGGATTTTAGCGAGACACGTTTTATAGCCAATGTGTCGGGTTCGACCATCGAAGAGTATCGTCAGGTGACGGAAATTTTTGATGACTCACCCATTGATGCTATCGAAATTAATATCTCGTGCCCCAATGTAAAAGAGGGAGGCGTTGTTTTTGGTAACGATCCGGCCATGTCTGCCCGTGTCGTCGAAGCCTGTCGTAGTGTTACTGAAAAACCGCTGATAACAAAACTTTCGCCAAACCAGACCAACATTGCAGAAAATGCGCAGCGTTGTATTGATGCAGGTAGTGACGCTTTTGCAGTGATCAATACCTTGATGGGAATGGCCATCGATGTTGATGAACGTACTGCGATTTTGGGAAATACCCAGGGTGGCTTGTCGGGTCCGGCGATTAAACCTGTTGCTTTGTTAAAGGTTCATCAGGTTTATCAGGTTTGCCGCAAACACAATATTCCGATTATTGGCCAGGGCGGGATTGTCACGGCAAATGACGCTTTGGAATTTATGATTGCCGGCGCCAGTGCGATAGGGATCGGCACGGCCCTGTTTTATGATCCGCTGGTTTGTCAAAAAGTGAATGCTGGCCTGGTTGAGTATTTGAACCGCCATAAAATGTCCGAAATTTCGCAGTTAGTCGGGTCACTCAGGCCGCACGACAACTAAAATACAATTTTATTCTCGATTCAGCTTCCCCTCCCGCGCCAGTATGCATCTTTCATAAAGGTGAAGCGTGACGATGGCCAGGTTTGTTTTATTGCCAAAATAATGCCCCCTTCATGTTATAACCAGCTTATCTTATTGTTTTTAATGATAATATTCCTGTAGTACTCGTTCAGCTCAGACGCTCGTGCGTGCTCGCTTCAATTGATTTTTTGCCCGTTGAAGTCAAATAAGGTTCATTCAGACATTTGGCGTCAAAAAACATTATTTAAAAAATGGTTATGCTCGCCCGGCATAGTCTGATGGTGACTAACAACGACCAATACACACTCAAGTATTACAGGCGCATGCCGATTTTAAAACCGAGAAGGTTTCTTTAAAAAACAAGGTGTTGGGGCACCGTCGAGAAACCGCAGATGTATCAAATGAAGGCCATTGGGCGACGGATGCGCTGCGTTAATGGTTGGCGAATCCACCCTGTGCCGCCTGGACTCAAAGACAATACATTTATTTTGAGCCGTTTTGCCAGCTTCGAGATGACGTTGTGGAGTTTGATATTTTCTAAAGCAGCGTAAGCCGCGAGTGAGCACGCATCAATATACTTTTGACTATGAATAACATTTTGTTAAAGAGAAATATAAGTCGTCCTTTTGGTTCCAGTATTGGTGTTGGAACGTTCTGCCTGTTTGTATTTTTTATTTTGTTTCTTTTTGCTTGCAGTGCAACAAATCCACCCAGAATGTCAGCCGGCCATTTAAAGACAGATAATAATTCTAATGGTGAAATTCCACAGGTAATTGCAAAAACACCTTTTTTGCCTTCGCCCAAACCAGTCCCGAAACAGGAAACCTATACCGTGGTGGTTAATGATGTGCCCGTAAAGGATTTGTTATTTGCTTTGGCGCGTGATGCGAAGTTAAACGTTGATATTCATCCAGGCATAAAAGGTAAAGCGACACTTAATGCGCTTAACCAGACATTGCCACAGATATTGGATCGGCTCGCAGATCAGGTTGATCTGCGATTCAGGATGGATGGTCCGAACCTGGTGATATCGCCGGATATTCCCTATGTGCGTACCTATGAGGTTGATTATGTGAACATGGTGCGTTCCAGCAAGAGTGAAGTCAGTGTTGCTGCAGAAATATCAACTACCGGTGGAAGTATCGAGAGCAGTGGTTCAGGCAGTGGAAATCAAGCAGGGAACAATTCAAAAACCACGCTTGTAAATGAATCGGAAAATAACTTCTGGAAAACAATATCTGAAAATATTCAAATGTTGCTCAAAGAAGCGAAGCAAAACAAGGAAAGTGATAATCGGGTTGTGGTTAACCCGATGGGCGGTATTGTTAGTGTGCTGGCCACAGAGCATGAACATGCAAGAATACAAACTTTTCTGGATAAAGTGCTTGCAAATGTGCACCGCCAGGTCCTGATTGAGGTCACTATTGTTGAGGTGAGGCTTAATGACCATTATCAGGCGGGCGTAGACTGGCAAAGGCTTTCTGATAATGATGGTCATGGTAAAAATGGGCCGTCATTCAGGTCTCTGATGACAGATGGTAATTTTGATTTGTCGCCGATATTTAGCGTTACCTATAACAATGCCGATAAAAATATTTTTGCCGCGGTAAAATTACTGGAGACGTTTGGTGATGTAAAGGTGTTGTCCAGTCCCAAGATCATGGCGATTAATAATCAACCCGCATTGTTGAAAGTTGTTGATGAAACTGTTTATTTTACCATTCAAAGAGACTTTGTTGATGCAACCACGACGTCGCCCTCTCGTGAATCCTTTACCAGTGAAATTCATACCATCCCGGTAGGACTGGTGATGAATGTTATACCGCAAATTACCGGGAATGATATCGTTACCATGAATATTCGTCCGACCATATCGCGAATTACCGGATATAAAGCTGACCCCGCACCACGCCTGGCTGGCGCAGATTTTGATAATCTGATTCCGGAAATCCAGGTGCGCGAGATGGAATCCTTGTTGCAAGTTAATAGCGGTCAAACAGTTGTCCTGGGTGGTTTGATGCAGAATTTTAAAAAGGAAGGCACGCAAGCTGTGCCATTTTTCTCGGACTTGCCTGTTGTCGGAAATCTGTTTACTTCCCGTGATGAAGAATACATTAAAACTGAACTGGTGATTTTTCTACGTCCATCGGTTATTCATAACGGTAGTCTTGAAGGTGATTTCAAGAGGTTCAGGCAATATTTGCCTGAGTTGGAAGAGCCCACAACTATTGGTCTTGTGCGGCAGCAAAATGTTGTTGGCAACGATATAAATTAGAAGGTATCAGTATGAGTATGTTGATGGATGCGCTTAAAAAGGCCGAAAGAGCAAAGCCGCATATGCTTGCATCTACCGGTCAGGCTGATATGTCGCTGGAATTACTTTCGAGCCTTGATCAGGGCGCATCGTCGTGCTTGTTCGAAGAGACGAGAGAAGCAGGGTCAAATAAGTCAGAAAAAAATGTGTTTGTTGCGAAAATATCAAAAAACACGTTGCCACAACATATAAAATATTTTATTACAATTGCTTCGTGCGTGTTTTTTCTCTTTCTTGTCGCCGGTTATGCCTATTATCAATCCATATTGAATTCGCTACCGATCGATATGTTTGCGGTTGTTTCTCCTGTCGCACAACAAAAGCAATTATCACTAAAAGATATGACTGTGCCCCGGGTAGGTGTTGAGCAACAAGACCAGATGGCAAGTCCAGAGAAAAAACAGGTGGCGGTTGAGAAGAAAATAACATCAACAATAAAGGCGACGACAAGAGCCAAGTTGCCGCAGAAAACCCCTGATATATCTGGCTTTAATTCTACCTCAATCAAGATAGAGCATCAGTCAGCACCGGACACGGTTTACCAGCTGTTATTACAGGCATACGCAGCGTATCAGTTGGGCCATGATAATGAAGCCATTTCTGTTTACAGTAAGGTATTACAGCAGGAAAAAAATAACCGTGATGCGATGTTGGGTCTGGCGGCAATTTCAGTCAGAAATGTACAGTATGAAAAGGCACGTGATACCTATCTGGCAATACTTGATAATAATCCGCAGGACAGTGTGGCGATGTCCGGATTGTTAAATATTCAAACTAACGTTGATCCTGGCAGAAGTGAAACACAAGTAAAATTACTGCTGGATCTTAACCCGGGCTCGCCGTATTTATTATTCACGCTAGGCAGTTTGTATGCGTCACAGCAGCGTTGGGCTGAGGCCCAGGAGGCCTTTTTCAGGGCGTATAGTTCCGACAGCCGAAATGCTGATCTTGCCTATAACCTGGCGGTGAGTCTGGACCAGCTTGAACAAAGGGAGGTGGCGCTTAAATACTATCGTGCTGCGCTGCAGCTGGTTAAAAGACAGGCTGTCACATTTAAAGTCAACGATGTTATACAAAGAATTAACGTGCTGCAGGAGGTATCCGCAGGATGATTACTGACCCGCCACGTCGTATGTTAGGTGAAGTGTTGATTGAGAAAGGTGTAATCAACCAGGATCAACTACGAATTGCGTTAATAGAACAAGAAAAGCAAAACATTCCGCTCGGAAATATTCTGGTCGAGCTGGGTTTCGTTTCTGAAGCCATCATCCGGGATACCCTGGGTGAATCACTTGGGCAGGAAAGTGTTGATCTGGCGAAGACAGTTGTTGATGTGGATGCTATCAGCTTGATTCCCAGGGAAGTCGCCCGTCGATACCGGGTGTTACCAATGTCCTATGACAAGCAAGCCAATGTTTTGACCGTGGCCATGTCGGATACATTTAATATTGTTGCGCTGGACCAGATAAGCGCAATGATAGGCGGCGGCGTGGAAATTGAATCCTTGCTGGCTGCTGAAGCGGACATTGAAGGCGCAATTGATCAATTTTATGGTTATGAATTAACGGTCGATGGCATTATAAACGAAATAGACACAGGGGAAATAGATTATCAGAGCCTGGAGGCGCAAACAGATGAATATAGCCAACCTCTGGTGCGTCTGGTAGATGCATTATTGGTAGACGCGGTAAAAAAAGGCGCATCAGATATTCATTTTGAACCTGAGCAAGGGTTTCTGCGTATTCGTTATCGAATTGACGGTGTGTTACGGCAGGTAAGAGCTTTGCATCAGAACTACTGGTCAGGCATTTCTGTGCGTTTAAAAGTGATTTCAGGAATGAATATCGCAGAAAAACGTGCTCCGCAAGATGGCAGAATTTCCCGTACTTTATTTGGACGACTTGTGGATTTTCGTGTTGCATCACAGCCTACCAGTCATGGTGAAAACATCGTATTACGTATTCTTGATCGCCAGAAAGGCATAGTCCCATTAGAGGGGCTGGGTTTGACTGAGGGCAACCTGTCGCTTCTGAAATTACTGATGGCCAGACCGGAAGGTATTATTCTCGTGACGGGTCCTACGGGCAGCGGTAAGACAACAACGTTATATTCAATGCTCAATTATGTGAATGATGAATCGGTGAATATTATGACATTGGAAGATCCGGTCGAATATCCGATGCAAATGATTCGCCAATCTTCAGTTAATGAAGCTGTCAAAATGGATTTTGTTAATGGTATTCGATCTATAATGCGTCAGGACCCTGATATTATCCTGATCGGTGAAATACGCGATGAAGATACGGCAGTGATGGCAATGCGCGCCGCAATGACGGGCCACCAGGTTTATTCGACACTTCATACTAATTCAGCATTGGGTGCGGTACCCCGTTTGCTGGATATTGGTATTAAGGCGGATGTGATGGCAGGGAATATCATCGGGGTTGTCGCCCAGCGCCTGGTCCGTAAATTGTGTCCGGATTGTAAAGAGGCATACTCTGCATCTACTTTTGAAAAGCAACTAATGGCGGTTGAAGATGATGTGTTGATCTATAAGGCCTGCGGTTGTGATAGTTGTGACAATCAAGGTTATAAGGGAAGGCTTGCGCTTATGGAAGTCTTGCGCCTGGATCGGGACATGGATGAGCTTATCGCTAAAAAAGTCTCACGCCATGAACTGGAAAGTGCAGCAATGTCCCGGGGTTTTACGCCTATATCTGAAGATGGTGTTCGCCGTGTATTGGAAGGAGAAACCAGTCTCGATGAAGTTTCTCGCCTTATTGATCTGACGCACAGGGTGCATTAGACGATGGCCGTATTCAAATATAAAGCAATAGATGATGCTGGAAAAAAGACAAGGGGACGTTTAGACGCCTCTAATGTCGCTGATCTCGAATTACGCCTCAATAAAATGGGGCTTGATTTGATTAATTTCACAGAAATAAAACAAAGTGCCTTGTCTGTTGGCAGGAAAAAATTATTACGACAGGAGTTGATCACATTTACCTTTCACCTTGAGCAGCTTGTGCGTTCCGGTGTGCCGTTGCTTGATGGTTTGGCAGACTTGAGAGGCAGTGTCAGTAATGCTGACCTTAAGGTGATTGCTTCTGCGCTTATTGCCTCTATAGAAGGCGGTAAAACCTTTTCTGAATCCCTGGAGCAATTTCCAAAAATATTTGACACGGTATTTGTTAGCTTGATACGAGCGGGTGAAGAGAGCGGCAAGCTGGCGGAAGTATTAAAAAACATTACTGAGTCACTTAAATGGCAGGATGAGATTGCGGCGCAGACTAAACAGGCAATTTTTTATCCAGCATTTGTTGGTTTATTCGTATTTGGATCGATATTTTTTGTTATGGCATATCTTGTGCCGCGTCTGTCTACTTTTATAACAAATATGGGGCAGGAGTTGCCATTACATACCAGGATTCTTATCTCGGTATCTGACTTTTTGACGAGTCACTGGTACCTGTTATTTATTGTGCCAGTAGTGACCATTCTGTTGATTAAATATATGGCCCGCAGGGATGCGCGCGTTAGATACAAGCTCGATGATTTTAAAATCAGGGTCTGGGTGATTGGGCCCATATTTAAGAAAATTATTCTCGCCAGGTTTGCTAATTATTTTGCGCTGCTGTATTCATCAGGCGTAACGGTTTTGAATAGTCTCAGAATCAATGAAGATATAACCGGTAATATGGTCATGTCGACAGCTCTCAGAGAGATGCAGAAAAAAATAGCTGATGGAAATAGTATTAGCGACAGTATAGACAGTATTTCATTGTTCCCGCCGTTGGTTCGACGAATGATCAAGGTCGGAGAGACGACAGGTGAGCTTGATACGGCGCTTGATAATGTGAGTTATTTTTATGATCGCGAAGTTAAAGGTTCAATAGAAAAAATGCAGTCAATATTGGGGCCCGTGTTGACAATATTTTTAGCGGTTAATATTGGTTGGGTGATGTTATCAGTCTTTTGGCCGCTTTATGATGTGATTGTTAAGGTGGCAAGATGATGTTGGCAAAAAGGGTCGTCTATATAACAGCATCAGAGGCAAATGTTTATTTGTTCAAAGATGCTTGTTTGCATGGGCCTGAGGAATTTCGGCTCGATCAGAATGGACTGAAAAGTTTTTCATCATTATTGAGTGGCTCGGATGAAATGCTGACATATCTGATTGTGGATGTTGTTGAGGAGGAGTTCAGAAATGAAACAGTTCCTCATCTGTTTGGCGGGGAAAGAAAGGCGCTGATTGACCGCAGGCTTGACCAGTATTACCGCGCAACACCTTACAAAGGCTCATTAATTCAGGGGCGTGAGGAAGCGGGAAGACGTGACGACAGGATCCTCTTTACCGCGCTGACAAACCCGGATGTGGTCAATCCCTGGGTTGAGTGTCTGCTGGAAAATAAGGTCCCGATTGTTGGGATTTATACGCCGTCTGTGCTCGGTTGTGATTTATTACAGCAGCTGGAAGTAAATTTTGAAAATGTTCTGCTTATGACGCGCCAGAAAAATAGCGGCGTAAGGCAATCTTATTTTCAGGGCAAACAATTAATGTTGAGTCGTCTGGTGCCTATTGCAGAATTAAACGAGGAACTAAGCGCAGAGTTGGTTTTTAGTGAAATTGAAAAGGCACGACGTTACCTGGCCAGGTTACAGCTGCTGCCTTTTGATAAAGCGCTGGATGTATGTGTTATTAGTGACAGTGAAACGATCGAAATTATCTCAGGTAACTTTCCAGGTAACTCTCCAGGTAACTCTCCAGGTAAGAACAGGGATACAGATCTGGCCAGGCTGCATGTTTTTAATATTGAGGACCTGTTTGTTGATCTTGGTATAAATCAGCAGGAGAGCGCAAGGTTTTGTGATCGGATATATTCCCGTTTATTAATGGCGAAGACCCCGGCGTTAAGCTATACAGGCGCGGGCGACACAAAATACAGGAAATCCCGCCAGAAACGTTTGGCTATGTATGCTGCAAGCGTTGTTTTTTTTATGGCGTCGTTGGTATGGAGTAGTATGAATTTTATCGAGGGGGGTTTGCTGGAGTCACATAGTCAGGAGGCGCATAAGTCTGCATTACTTGTCCAGTCGGAATACGATAAAATTTTTGCAAAAATACCTGAGACATCTGTGAAGCCTGGTGGTTTGAAAGAAAGTGTGGAAATTGAAAAAGCACTAAAAAATCATAAGGCATTGCCTCAGCCATTATTAATGGCGATCAGTATGGGCTTTGATGACGCAAGTTTAAAAGTGGATAGTATTGAGTGGATTGTGACGAGTGACCCAGACGCCTCTGTTGATGGCAGATACAAAAATAAAATACAGAATATCGCGATTAAAGCCGCAGGAAAATTACAATCCGACAATACTGAAAAGCTTTACCAGGTTGCTTTGGTGAATGGTAGTTTCGAGAAATTTTCTGGTAACTATCGTAAAGCTTTTGATGCCGTAAATAATCTGGCATCCAGATTAAAAGGTCATGCAGATATTATTGATGTTCAGGCGATAAGGTTGCCGCTGGATATCAGCTCCAATTCGAGCTTGACAGGTCAGACCGGAATAAAAGCGGATGCCAGGGATGCCGTCTTTGTTCTCAGGGTTGTGCTTGAAGTCAGGCATGGTCAGGGTTGATTATGCTTATTAATAAAATAGACTGGGCCTATTTAAAGCGCGCAACAATTGTGTTGTCCGTTGTGATGGTGTTGAGCCTTGGTCTGACGTTGATCAGTTATATTTATGTCGACAATAAACGCCATCTGAATCATGACAGCCAGGCCGGGCTTTTAAAGATGAAGGCAAAGCACCAGGATGCAGTTAATCAATTACATCTGGTGGATATGTATTTGTCCGATTATCAGAGGCTGGAAAAGAAAGGTTTCATTGGAGAAGAAAACAGATTGAATTGGGTGGAAACGCTGGGCGCTATTGCAGAGAAAAAGAAAGTCATCACGATTGAATACAATATCAAGGCATCACAGCCTTATCGTCCGGCATATACAGTGAATGCAAGTCTGTTTCAGATAAATTCAAGTGAGATGGTTTTGCATATGAAACTCTTGCATGAGCACGACCTGCTGGATATTTTTACTGAGCTGAATCGACTTGCTGAAGGTGTTTACGATATTAAACGATGCAAGATGCAGCGCCAGCACAAGATTATTGCAAATGATGCGGGAACGACAAATATTGTAGCAGAATGCACCTTAAACTGGTTTACCCTGCAGTCTAAAGGTAGTGGTTGAAGTCAGGCGTTATTATTATGACGATAGACTATTTATTGCAGAGGAAGTATGGATATAGAGCAGTCATAATGAAACTGGTAAGGAAAACAGGCCGCTCAATCATTGTGATGTTTATATGCAGTGTAGCGGCAGTCCTGGTAAATACGGCGCATGCAGATTCATTTGGGCGATTTTTTACAACGCCTGAGCAGCGCGCAGTGCTCGATAAAATGCGCCATCATCCTCATCATAAACGGGCAGGAAAAAAACCGACAAAAAGTGTAGCTGTTGCAAAAAAAGGTCTTGAGATAAATGGTGTTGTGGTGCGTGGAGACGGTAAAAATACAGTATGGGTAAATGGTAAGAGTAATTTTAAAACAAATTTTCCTGAAGCGGGTGTTGAGATAGTTAGCCGGAACATTAAAAGTGATTCAGTCACTATTACGCTCTCCAGCCTGAATAAAAGGGTCGCGCTCAAGCCCGGTCAAATTCTTGATCCTGTCACAGGTAAAATCAGTGATAGTTATAAAATAAAAAAATAAGTTCGACGGATGAATATGTGCGCGCCAACATTTCAAGCAAAGTCAAATCAGACAGGCGCCGCATTACTGATACTGCTTACCATTATTGTTTTAGGCGGGGCCTACCTGTTGCTCACCAGCTTGAATAAAAATTCCGGCAAGCTTTTACAAAACCAGCAAACGGTTGATGCCCTTGCCCGAGCAAAGGACGCTTTGATCGGCCATGCATTAACTTATGCTGATCAACATGCTGGCCAGCCCCAGGGGTATTTACCTTGTCCAGACCTGGATGGTGATGGCACCGCTGATGGTGCTTGTGGTTCGGCTAATGAGAGTGTGATCGGGCGTTTACCCTGGCGGACGCTGGATTTGCCGCCGCTGCGGGATGGTGCCGGGGAATGTTTGTGGTATGTCGTCTCGGGCACCTATAAAAACAATCCCAAGTTGGCCTTGACCAGTGATTCCGATGGGTTGTTATTAGTTGAGAATCAGGCAGGCGCAACGGTTATTGGCGCTACGCCGAACAAGCAGGCCATTGCGATCGTTTTCGCTGCGGGTCAATTGTTTGCGCCGCAAGACCGTAGTTTTACCCGTGGGACAAGAACTGAATGTGGCAGTATGACGCCGGGTGACACAGGTAATAATGCGGCGAATTATCTTGAAGTCCTGGGGGACATTAATAATGCGACAGGTTTCGATATCGCTGCTGCGGGCCTCAGTCCCGGCAGTGATCCTTTGCCAGCAAGCTTACCGTCTGTTTTTGTTAATGCCGCGATAGTCAGGGATGCTGAAGGTAATATTGTTTTTAACGATGCCCTGCTTGCCATTACACCGGCTGATTTTTCTATGGTTTATCGTCGAATGGATGAATGGGTGGCCAATCGGGTTGTCAATTGTCTGCAGGCCTATCAGTCACAGGCGACAAATAATGGAAAATTCCCCTGGGCCAGTGCGACAAACCCCCTGGGCTACAATGATGCTAATGGCCAGCTTTATGGTCGTGTATCCAATGAGATCGGTGCGGGAAACATTAATAATCTGGATGGACTCAGTGATACGGCGGTTTCTGATCCGGCCATGACAACTTCCTGGATAGATGAGCCCAGCCCGCCTCTTCCACAATCAAATATTCGCTGTTTTAATGACACAGTCGTAGCGGATTTGAATTGGGAATGGTGGTGGTGGCCTGCATGGAAAGAAATGGTTTTTGTGGGTGTTGATGCGGATTTTGCGCCGAATGGAACCGCAACACTCCCGGCTGCGAGATTGACGTTGGACGGTGCTAATGAAGCCGCTGTGATTTTTATCAGTGGTCGCAAACTGGCAGGCCAATCACGTGATACAAATGCAGAAAAAGCAAATATCAATAATTATCTGGAAGGTGCCAATGCGCAGACAGCTGATAATGCCTTTATCAGTGGTCCGGCAAGCAATGCGTTTAATGATGTGGTATTACCTGTGACCTCGGTTGGCGGTAGCGGGATGGGCATGGGTGGTGGTATGGGTAACAGTGGTACCGGTATGGCAACGGGCGCGATGAGCAGGTAGTCGATTATATTGAGTTTAAAATTTTGAGATTCAGAGCGCATAGCGGGATAGAAATATATGCATTCCAGGAGAGCACGGACTGATATGAAAAAACATGCCAAAGGATTCACATTAGTTGAGATAGCGATTGTGCTGGTCATCGTTGGCTTGTTACTGGGCGGTTTATTGATGCCCTTGTCCACGCAAATTGAAAATACACGACGAAATGACACTGAAAAATCACTGGAAGAACTAAAGCAGGCGATTATTGGCTTTGCGCTGGTAAATGGCCGCCTGCCCTGCCCGGACAAAACCGACGGCGGTGGACAGGGTCCGGCCAATGATGGTCAGGAGGACCGAAACCCGGGGACGGGTGTTTGTGTCTCCGTAGAGGGTAACTTTCCCTGGGTCACGCTGGGGACGGTCGAACTGGACAGCTGGGGCAACCGCTACCGATATCGAGTGACGGGGAGTTTCGCTGATGGGATAGATGGCACAGGCTGTGGTACCGCGACGCCAGGGGTATCCTTTGAATTATGTTCAGTAGGCGATATGACGATTGTTAATGAGGCCGGGGGCAGAAATGTGGCCACTAATATCCCGGCGATCATATTGTCCGTTGGCAAAAATGGTTTAAATGCGGCGTCAAATAATGAGATCGAGAATACGAATACCAATAGTGTGTTTGTTGACCATGTCTACACTGATAATGCAGACCCAATGACTAACCCTCAGGGCGTGATTGATGATCTGATTGTCTGGGTCTCCCCTAATATTCTTTTCAATCGTATGGTGGCCGCCGGTAGACTACCTTAAAAATATTCATGAATTGATCTGAGTTTTCTTCTTGAAATGCATTAATTATGTTCATTTGGCTGACCCTTTTAGCTTTTTGTTCTATGCTTAGTGACACTCAATGTTAATCTCAATGGGTCTGGTGTATAAAGGACCTGCATAAATAATTTTTATAAAAGAAATTTATACCAGGTGAAGGGAATCTGTTTTGCATTTAATGATAAAAGGGATAGATTAGAACCTGCGCCTATACTTATGAACTCTATCTAAGTCGGTTAATTTCATTTAAGAATAAACTCAAGTTATTGGTATATTCACTTTATTGGTAAATAAGGGGCCATCCATATGTCCAAGTTGGTTAATCCTCATGGCAGCGCTGATCTTAAGCCATTGTTGTTGAAAGGTAATGAGCTGGCAGCAGAAAAAAAACGCGCAGCATCACTGAAAAAAATTAACATCAGCTCCCGTGAAGCGGGAGACCTGATCATGATGGGTATTGGTGGCTTTACCCCGCTTGATGGTTTTATGACTCATGCTGACTGGCAGGGTGTCTGTGATGGTATGAAAATGGCCAGTGGTTTGTTCTGGCCTATCCCGATTACCCTCTCAACTGATTCGGCATCTGCGGATGGCGTGAAAGAAGGCGATGATATCGCGTTGTATGACCCGGACCGTGATGAAATATTGGCCACGATGACACTGACCGAAAAGTACGCTATTGATAAAGCGCATGAATGCATGCAGGTATACAAAACCACGGATATAGAACACCCGGGCGTTAAAATGGTTATGGATCAGGGTGATGTCAACCTGGCAGGGCCGGTCAAGGTGCTATCAGAAGGTGAATTCCCAACTGAGTACAAAAACACTTATTTGACTCCGGCACAGACGCGCGAACTGTTTGACGCGAAAGACTGGGTCAAGGTTGCGGCTTTCCAGACGCGTAACCCGATGCATCGCTCGCATGAATACCTGGCTAAAATTGCAGTCGAGATCTGTGATGGGGTATTGGTGCATTCATTATTGGGTAAATTAAAACCCGGCGATATTCCTGCTGATGTGCGTGAAGAGGCCATTGGCACCCTGATTGAGAATTATTTTGTAGATAACACCGTGGTACAGGCCGGTTATCCTCTGGATATGCGTTATGCCGGTCCACGTGAGGCTCTGTTACACGCCTTGTTCAGGCAGAATTATGGTTGTGCTTATTTGATTGTCGGCCGTGACCATGCCGGTGTGGGCGATTATTATGGTCCATTTGATGCGCATGATATATTCGATGAAATCCCCGCGGACGCACTGGAAACCCAGCCGCTGAAAATAGACTGGACCTTTTGGTGTAATAAATGCGAGGGTATGTCCTCAATGAAGACCTGTCCACACGATGCGGCAGATCGATTATTGTTATCCGGGACTAAACTTCGTAAGATGCTCTCAGAAGGAGAAGATGTGCCAGACCACTTCAGTCGACCCGAAGTGCTGACCATTCTCAGGAAATATTATGAAACTTTGTCTGCAGAGGACAACGTGAAAGTTAAATTATCCGGTCACTCTGCAAAATAGTACTTAGCAAGCGAATTTTACATATCTTGCCCTCTGACTGTAGCAACTTACTACAACACCAATGCAAACATGTTGGCTGTTGCAGAAGAAAAACCGGGAGTGCTTCGTGAACTCTGTCTATGACAAGACTACCCATACCTGGACCTGCTTCAAACGTGGCCATATGGATCTTGTCGACAAGTCCAAGTTGTTCAAATAAGTTTTAATTATTTGATCCAACTTTAGTTTTACTTAGGTTTAACAAAACACTAGCCCGGGACAGTCTGTCCCGGGCTTTTTATTTGAAAAAAACACCCATTCAGCTCAGAAGTAAGGTGAAGTGGTCGATAAATATATCGATGATTAGGAAGAAGCAGGGAAAAAGGTAAAGTTAAAAGGGAAAAGATTTAAGCGTAAGGCTGACGACCTGGAACCTGGTAATTGATGAACTAAATTATTATTGTGATGATAGATAAAAAATATTTGGAGTAGTTGTAGATGTCAGGAATTGTTTCGCCACCGGCCCGGTTTGCACGGGTTGCTATTATTTCCGATACCCATGGCCATCTGGATGAACGCATCGCCAGGATTGTTGCGACATGTGACTATGTTGTTCATGCGGGCGATATTAGCAGTGCCTCGGTCCTGGATTCATTAAAACCCAGGCATGGGAAAGTGATTGCGGTCGCAGGAAATAATGATCATCCTCATATGTGGTCTGCAAGTGAGTCACATATTGCAGGCGGTTTACCCACGATTGCAGAGCTGGACTTACCCGGCGGCAAATTGATAGTAGAGCATGGGCATGAACATGGCATGCACTCGCCCTCACATGATTCTTTGCGTGAAGCGCATTCCGATGCACGTGTGATTGTTTACGGGCATACTCATAAACTGGTTATAGATAAAAGTCACACACCCTGGGTCATCAATCCCGGTGCAGCAGGGCGAACGCGTACCGGTAGTGGGCCTTCCTGTCTGATCCTGATTGCGGATAAGAATCAATGGTCAATTGAGAGTCAGCGGTTTTCAACCCTGGCGGCGTAACAGCGATATTTCCAAATTGTTTCTCAGGGTCTCCGTCATTCCGGCGGGCTCCTGGCCGGAATCCAGCCGAACATAAACAATTCACCGTATTTTAATACTGGCCCCTGAATCAGAAAGTATGGGGCATTATCAGCATCGCCTTTCACTCCCATGGATCCCGGCCAGGCGTACGCTGGGATGACGGTAACCAGTTGAATCTTTTACCCCTTTGCACAGATTGTTATTACGCTTTTTTTAGATGTTAAGCTTTTACTTGACTTTTAAGACGACCGGTCATATTCTTTATTGTAACTGGAACGGGACTAAATCAAATGACGACTTGCAGAAAAGAAGACAAAAAATGCCGCATATTAGATGCGGGCATTGAAGTGATGTACAAGCATGGTTACAACGGTACCGGTGTCAGAGACATCGTTTGTGCAGCCGGGATACCAAAAGGGTCTTTTTATAACTACTTTGAGAGTAAGGAAGCTTTCGCGATTATGGCCCTGGATGCAATGTTTGAGACCACAGCAAATAATCCTGCATTCACTTCCAGTGAAAAACCACCCCTTGAAAGATTGATTGCCTTTTTTGAATCAGGAGCAGAAAAAGCCAGGAGCGGCGGTTATTTATTGGGTTGTTTTCTGGGGAACATTACGCAGGAAATGTCGGACGTAAATGAACCGATACGGTTAAAGTCTGATTTTTTATTGTCCAGATTGACCGCTTTGATTGAAGGTTTATTGATTGAAGCGCAGGAAAAAGGTGATATAGCCAGGGATCGCGATGTCGCTAAACTCGCGCAATTTATCTTTAATGCCTGGGAAGGGACATTAACCCGGATGAAAGCGGCAAAAAACTATAATGCATTTGATTCTTTCCTGACCGAGCTCCCTTTTTTGTTAAAAAGCTGATTTTACAGGCTTTTTTTTCTGTAATTTTTAAGCCGACCGGTCATCTATTTATTACAGTCAATTATTTGGATGTGTAGGTTTTTTTAGGCTGTAATTTTGAGACGACCGGTCATATATACGGAGTTAAACCAATGTTGGTAAACACAATTAAAAACAACTCAGTAAAAGGCGCGTTATTGACGTTGCTTGCGGCTGTGATGTTTTTAGTTAACCAGGATGTGTTAGCCAGTCATGTTGAGGAGCCATTGTCGGGTGTACAAGTTCAGCAGGAAAAGTTGTTACTCGCGGCTTTGATTGAAGACGAGAAACGGCCTCAGCGTGAACCACTTGATGAGCAGCAACAGGAAAAGGACCGAACCAGCTGGGCATTTTACATAGATAATGATTTGTTTGCCTCTCCTGGCAGAGACCGTGACTATACCGGTGGATTGGCATTTACCTTGTCTGGTTCAAAAACAGCGCATTACATTGCATCGGTTGACCCTATATTGGGTGGTATTAATAATTTATTTGGTTTAGGAAAAAAATATGACAGCTTGTTACACAGTTTTGAATTTGGATTAACGACATTTACGCCCGATGATATAACGATTAGTGAGCCGATTTTCGATGATCGACCTTATGCTAGTTTGTTTTATCTTTCAAATACACGACAGCATGTAGATTACAAGAATCGCTCTTCATTGATTACTTCTTTAAGTATCGGTGTTCTGGGTCTGGATATTGCCGGTGAGTTTCAGAATTTAATACACAAAGTATTTGATGCTAACGAGGCGCAAGGTTGGGGTAATCAGATTTCTGATGGCGGTGAATTGACATTTCGTTACAGTGTTTCAAAGCAGTCTGTTCATTGGGCAGATTATGTTGATGAGAGTTCAAATTATGAAATTAAAACAGCGAGTAACCTGAATGTTGGTTATCTGACGGATTATACCTATAGCATTAGTGGTCGATTCGGCAGAATTCGTACGCCCTGGTGGAGTTTTAATCCACAGAATGCGGCTTATGCTGAAAAGGGTTCACCTTTAGCAAAAACAAGCACGAAAGCAAAAAATGAATTTTATTTCTGGACCGGATTGAGTGTGCACTTGAGGGCATATAACGTTTTTCTTCAAGGGCAATTCAGGGACAGTGTCGTGACGTACAAGAGTGATGAGCTGAACCATGTTGTTGGTGAGCTCTGGATGGGTGTGACAAAGGAATTGGATAGCGGATTGAGAATGAGTTATTTTTTGCGAGGACAAACCTCTGAAATTAAAACAGGCCCTGGTTCGCGGAGCCCGATCTGGGGTGGTTTTATCATCAGTAGAGCTTTGTAAAGAAAGTGCTGGTATATATCTCAAGAGCTAATATTGATAAATCTATAGTACAAAATTTAATTACTGGAAAATATTTTCTTTATTCAGATTTCCGAAAATATTGTTCTTAAAGTTTGTAGTATTTGCGCCTGCAAATTTAAACACCCCCTGCCCTGTGTTGCTAAATGAGGTATTCCCGGAAAATGAAAATTGCTTTTTATTATCTGCATCATTGTACGAGTTTACGATAAAACCATTGCCCTGATTTCCATTTGCCATATTGCTGGTCACAGTGTAGCCATTTCCTAATATTAAAAAGCCATGGCCAAAGCCTGTTTTAATGCCGTTATTGCTGGCGATGTTATCTTCTATGCTATGCCCCGTTTGTGTATGGGAAAATATAAAGCCATGGCTGTTTTTTCTGGACAGGTTTTCTCGAACCTGGTGGTTGTCGCCACTGATATCAAACCCGACGCCCTCGTTATTGGAAGCAATGTTGCCGTAAATTTTCGAATAACGACCTTCTACTTTTAAGCCTGCGCCGTATTTGTTGGATTCGCTGCGTGCACCTGTGAGCGTAAAGCCATGGCGTATTTTTCCGAAGCTGACCTTGTCTGCTGTGATAGCAACAACATTTGCCACAGCATCATTAGCATCGAGCAGGGTAGTTTTGGCGTCCACAATAGATGTTAGTGTAAGAGACTTGTTTACCAGGATGATACAGTGGCAGCCAAACCCCAGTTGCGCTTTTTCATCGCCCGGATCATTGAAATCACCATCCATGTTGATATCGCCATAATAACCTGGCCCAACAAAGATATGATCACCATCTTTGGCATTTTCTATGGCCTGGCTGATAGACCGGCAAGGCTCGACCCTGGAGCCGCAAACCGCGCTATCCACTGCCCTGGCGGTGACAAATAATTTTTTCCCGACATAAGTTTGCCCGATAAAAGTTTTCCCTGAATAAGTTTGCTCAATAGAAGTTTGTGCAAGGGAGGTTTGGGTAACGGATATGACAAGCGAAAAAATTATTGCCATTCTTTTTGTCAGTCCTTGACAGTTCGGCAGCAGAACATCCTTGTTCATGATTAACATAACTATCCTGTTTTAGTTAAGGTAGATAACTATTTCGAGTCGTTCAATGAGGCAGGATCATATCAGTGCTGCAGTCATTTGGCAGTACAACTTTCAACCGTTCATGCACCGTTATGAATAAATATTTATGATTTTATCGTGAATGTATAATTAATAGTCTTGACAGATTGTTTCACCGCAAAGGCGCAAAGGCGCAAAGCACGCAAAGGGTGGTTAAATTTAAAAAGCTTAAGGATTCATGACCCACTGTGGTGGTGGGCCCAGTTATTTAGCAGATCATCCCCGAGGTTTTTAAATCCAGGATGGTTTTCTTTGCGTGCTTTGCGCCTTTGCGGTGAAATATACGGCCGATTTCACAATGGGATCAGTCCATTTTGCAAATATCCAATAGGCGCTTTTAAGCTCTGGTCGGCGCGTTCCTTACATCTGAAAAGTTTGCTTTATCACGCACAAGTTTGCCATCTCGAAAGTCGGCAAAGGCATGTTCAATCTCTTCGCGTGTATTCATCACAAACGGACCATATTGCACAATGGGTTCACCAATAGGTTTGCCAACGACGATGATAAAACGTGCGCCATTAGCACCCGCGCTGATTTCAAGTGTGTCTCCTTCACCTAATACGGCAAAGCTATGTTGCGGCAATGCGGTCCCGCTGAGTGCGGCGTCACCTTCGAATACATAAATAAAGCCTTGCAGGCTGTCATCCAGCTTGTGGGTGAAGGTATTATTTTTATCCAGTGTCACATCGAGAAATTGCACCTGGGTATAAGGATCATCGACAGGTCCATTTTGGCCGTTGTACTCGCCACTTAAAATTTTAATGCGGCTACCTTTATTTTCCACAACGGGAAATGCATCAGGTGAAAAATCCTGGTAAGCCGGTGTACTCATTTTCTGCTCTGCGGGTAAATTAATCCATAATTGGAATCCACGCATCATGCCGGAAGATTGTTGTGGCATTTCCGAATGAATGACGCCACTGGCCGCTTTCATCCATTGTGCACCTCCCGGTCCCAGGTCGCCCTTGTTTCCCATGCTGTCATGGTGTTGCATGTGGCCATCAAGCATATAGGTAAACGTATTAAAGCCACGGTGTGGGTGGTCGGGAAAGCCGGCAATATAATCATCAGGATCATCGCTGTGAAAAAAATCCAGCATCAGAAATGGATCGAGATTTTTCAGTGCTGGCGTACCAATGGTGCGATGCACTGTCACGCCCGCACCTTCAGTGACCGCCATGGCTTTAATGATCTGTTTTACAGGACGTAGTTTCATTTTAAGCTCCTTACCTGTTCCTGGTTAAATCGGTCACGATCATGCGCTGCCAGATAATCAATCGCAGGGCCTTTGGGCACGATCCGTGTCGGGTTAATATCAGTATGGCTCATGTAATAATGCCGTTTTACGTGGTCCAGGTTAAATGTTTCAGCGACGCCGGGTTGTTGAAACAGGTCACGCATATAATTTGATAGATTTGGATAATCGGCAATGCGGTACAAGTTGCATTTGAAGTGCCCAACGTAAACCGGGTCAAAGCGTAACAATGTTGGCAATAATCGCCAGTCGGCTTCAGTGATTATGTTGCCGACCAGATAACGTTGTTCAGCCAGGCGCTGCTCCAGTTTATTCAGGCTATCAAATAATGCATTAAATGCCTTGTCGTATGCACGCTGTGTTTTTGCAAACCCGCAACGATAGACCCCGTTATTGATATTGTCGTACACGTCTTTATTCACGGCATCAATGCTGGAGCGTAATGCTTGCGGGTAATAATCGGTCTGTACCTCTGTGTAAGCATTAAAAGCACTATTGAGCATACGAATAATTTCAGAAGATTCGTTGTTAACAATAGTGCTCTGTTTTTTGTCCCATAAGACGGGGACAGTCACAACACCGTTAAAGTCAGGGTTCGCCAATTTGTAAACGTCCTGCATCATGTTAAAGCCATTAACATCATCGGCGGTTGCGCCTGGATAACGGCTATCAAAGTGCCAGCTTTTGTCACCCATTTCCGGGTGTACTACCGAGACACTGATAATGTCTTCAAGTTTTTTTAATGCCCGAAAGATCAGTGTACGGTGTGCCCATGGACAAGCGTAGGAAACATAAAGATGATAACGATTTTTTTCTGCTTTAAATCCGGCAGAGCGTGACGGACCGGCTGAACCATCGGCCGTTACCCAGTGACGAAATTGCGATTCCCGGCGGATAAATTCACCTTCAGCCGTTGCGTTGAGGCTGGAATCCAGTTTCTGAATATTTCCTTCGACGGCATTCATTATTATCTCCAATGGTATTGCTGGTTCGAATGTAGTCATAACAACCGCCTGGGTTGGCTGCTATGACTTGTTTATCTTCGGTTTATCTTCGGTTTATCAGGCTGTAGGACTGATATGGCCGCTGACCTGATTTTTTGATCGAGCAAAATAACTGTCCAGGCTGAAATGACCGGCACCATGTGCGGCCAATAACAACAGGCCTCCGGCGATGGCAACATTTTTCGTGAACATGATCATTTGCATTTGATCTGCAAAATCGGCGTGGAACATCACTGCTGCCACAATGCTGAATCCGGCCAGGGCGAACGCGGCCCAACGTGTCTGCCAGCCGATGATCAGGGCCAGGCCACCAATGACCTCAAGGAGTATGACCAGCGGGAGTAACATGCCCGGCGCCCCCATGGCTTCCATGTAGGCTTGTGTGCCTGCGTAATTGCCCATTTTTCCCGGGCCTGACAATAAAAAAATGTGCGCGATCAGGATTCGTGCAATGGGAGTAAGTAGTTTTTCCATGATGTTCTCCTTTCAGTTATGCGTGATTTGATGTTGATGGATCTATTATGGCTTCAAATTATCGAAAAAAAAGCATAAAATACTGGCTAAATCTATCTATAAAATAGAATGGTTATCGTGAAATGGAGGCATTCAGGTGAAAAATGCAGGTTATGGCACGCTGGATCAGTGGCGGGCGTTGCAGGCGGTTGTCGATGGGGGTGGTTATGCCCAGGCAGCCAAACAGATGTTTCGTAGTCAATCAACAATTAACTACGCGGTTTCCCGGCTGGAAGAACTACTCGGCATTGAATTGCTTGAAGTGCAGGGACGCAAGGCACAGCTGACTGAAGCCGGTGAAGTGCTGTTGGCGCGCTCCCGGCAATTAATAAAAGACGCGACTGAAATCGGGCAACTTGCTGCCACCTTGAGTCAGGGGCGCGAAGCTGAAATTAATCTTGTCGTGGATGAAGCCTATCCGACGTCGATGTTGATGCAGGCATTAAAACAATTCGTGCCTGTGAGTGAAGGGACACGTGTTCAATTAAAAGAAGTCGTCCTTTCAGGTGCAACTGAAGCATTGCAGTCGGGTACAGCCGACCTGGTGATCACTGGCAGTGTGCCTCCGGCGTTTTTGGGTGACCCTCTACTGGAAGTCGAGTTTGTTGCCGTTGCGCATCCCGGTCACCCTTTGCATCAACTGGAGCGCGCAATAAATATCACTGATTTAAGTAAAGAACTGCAAGTTGTCATACGTGATTCAGGTTTGACGCAAAACATCGACAGTGGCTGGTTGGGGGCTGAGCATCGCTGGACGGTGACCAGTCTGGATACGGCTATGGAGGCGGTTACGGCGGGGCTGGGGTTTGGCTGGTTGCCCCGGCATCAGGTTCAAGCCAGGCTTGATAGCGATGAGCTTAAGTTGTTACCCCTGACTGAAGGCCAGGTGTATTTCGCTCATTTATATCTGGTCTTTGGTCAACCGGGTAATGTGGGCCCGGCTTGCCAACAACTGGCCGATATTTTATGCCGTTGTGTAAAAAAAACCCTGCCATAAAGGCAGGGTTTTTGCTGGGTTGAAATCGGGTAACTATTTTTTATCGTCAAATGTATTGTCTACCAATTCCTTCGCGTCAGACTGCGGTACATGACATTGGGTGCAAACATAACGCGCACCGATTAATTGATCGGTTACCTTGTCCGGCGCATGACGGCGGTCTGTGTAGTGGCTTTCCGGCATGGGAGTGGCCATCCCCTTCACCGTCTTGCCGCGCATGGAGGGGTTGTTATGACAACCTATGCACATATTGCTTTTTGCAGTGACAGGTTTAAAGCTATCAATATTGTGCGGTATCTGCGGGGGAGCATCGGGGTATGCGCGTGGCAAGACCTGACTGGTACCGGGGAATTTGTCACTGTATTTAAATGGCTCCGGTGTGGGTGTGTCAAATACACTGGTTTTGCTTAAGCCCATATCCTTATCGTTAACAGCATTTCCTGACAGAGCCATTCCTGGCAGGGTAAAAAATAGTGTCACGATAAAGACTGAAATGGTATTTTTCATCATTCTCTCCTTCATGCCTTGTAAACCTTGACGGCACACTTTTTAAAGTCCATTTGTTTGGATATAGGACAGGTGGTATCCAGTGTCACCTTGTTGATAAAAACAGCCTCGTCAAACCAGGGGACGAATACCGAGCCTTTGGGCATACGACTACGGTCACCTTTAGTGTCTACCATGACCTTGATTTTGCCGCGTCGCGACTCCAGCCAGGCAATGTCTCTATTTTTCAGGCCGCGTGATTTCGCATCTTTTGCATGCATATAAATTAATGCATTGGGTACCGCCCGGTGTAATTCAGGTACTCGCCGGGTCATTGTGCCACTGTGCCAGTGTTCCAATACACGGCCGGTAACAAGCCACATATTATAGTTCTTGTCAGGCTCCTCAGCGGGTGCAGCATAAGGCCGGAAAAAAATCTTGGCTTTACCCGTCAGTTTGGTTTTTTCCTTGTTGGTTATCTTGTCGATATTACCGCTCGGCAGTGCCTTTAATGCCGGGCCGTAAAAGTCATATTCAGTGCCTTTCTTGCAATAAGGGTCATATTTTTCATTAAATCGCCAGTGAGTTTCCTTGCCGTTGACAACAGGCCATTTAAGACCGCGTACATCGTCGCGATAATATACGTCGAAATGTGCAAGATCGTGTTTATGGCCACGCCCGAATATGGCGTATTCTTCAAACAAGGCTTTTTCCGGAAACCAGTCTTCGCCGAGTGAGGTCACGGTATGATTATCATGTCCTTTTGTCACCGGGTCAGTGGCGTATTTCATTTTTTTGGCTTCTGCGGTGGCAAATAAAACTTCATAGAGTGTACTGTCAGGCGAATACCCCATTTTTTTGGCTTCTGCCATTACATCCGGTAACTGGCCGTCAACAAAACCCGCTGATTTGAGTCCGGGTAACTTTTGTTGTGTCCAGACGTCCTTGATTTTTATGCGCTTGGAAAATTCAAGCATTTGCCAGACATCACTGCGTGCATCGCCCGGGGGAGGTACCTGTTCACGCCACAATTGTGTGCGTCTTTCCGCATTGCCGTAGCCGCCCCATTTTTCAAATATCATTGCGGCAGGTAAAACGAGATCAGCTACTTTAGTGGAGACGCCCGGATACGCGTCGGAGACAATAACAAAATTATCTTTTTCGCGTGCGGCCTTTATCCAGTGATTGGCATTACCAGTGCCTTGAAAAGGGTTACATACCTGGACCCATAACCACTTAACGGAACCGTCCTCCAGGTCACGCATGATTTTGGTGATATGACTACCGGGTTTCGGGTTAAGCGTATTGGCGGGTAATTTCCATATATCTTCTGCACGTGCCCGATGTTTTGGGTTGGCCACAACCATATCGGCTGGAAGACGATGTGAGAAGGTGCCGACTTCGCGTGCGGTGCCACAGGCAGAGGGTTGGCCTGTTAACGAGAACGCACCATTTCCGGGGTGTGCCTGTTTGCCTAATAACAAGTGGTTCATATAGGCCTGCTCATTGACCCAGGTGCCGCGTTGATGCTGGTTAAAACCCATGGTCCAGAACGAAACAACTTTGCGACCGGATTCGATATACCAGTCAGCAAGCTGTTTCAGTTTGACTTTATAGGCGTCCAGCGATTCGTCCGGATCGCCCTTGCTCAGTTCGGCGACAAAATCCAGGGTGTACGGTTCGACGCCTTTTTTGAATTCTTCAAATTGAATTAACCAGTGTTTGCCGGCTGAAGTACGATTGTTTTGTTTAATACTTTCGCCGGTTTTTTTACGTTGCCCGATAGCTTCGTATTTATCCAGGATTTTGATGTTTTCTTTTTGCTGTGTGTCTTTTTCCGCTTTATAAGCATACTTGTCTGTCGCGCGCATACCATAACCGATGTCATATGGACCGGTTGCGAATACACAATGTTTTTTAACAAAGTCCCAGTTGACTGCGTCGCGCTTGACGATTTCCCTGGCAATATAATTTTGTATGGCGAGATCGGTTTGTGGTTTAAATATTATTTCCAGGTCAGCCATGTCAGAGGACATATTGCTGAAGGTGCTGAGGTTAACAATGCGGGTTTTGTCATGCTTTTTGCGACGATCAACAATACGTGTCCACAAGATGGGATGCATCTCTGCCATATTGGCGCCCCACAATACCATGGTGTCAGTATGTTCGATGTCGTCATAGTTGCCGGAAGGCTCATCGATACCAAATGTCTGTATAAAACCGGCCACGGCCGATGCCATACAATGACGTGCATTGGGATCAATGTTGTTACTGCGTAAACCGGCTTTCATTAATTTTACGGCCGCATAACCTTCCTGAATGGTATATTGACCCGAGCCCATAATCGCCAGCCCGCTAGGGCCTAACTCTTTATGGGTTTTTTTAAGTTGCTTTTCCATTTCATCAAAGGCCCGGTCCCAGCTGACAGGGGCAAATTTTCCCTGTTTATCAAACTTGCCATTTTTCATGCGCAACAGTGGTTGTGTGAGGCGGTCCTTTCCATAAAGGATCTTGCCATTAAAATAACCTTTGATGCAGTTCAGTCCGCGGTTTACCGGGGCATCCGGGTCTGCCATGGTCGCGACAATTTTTTTATTATGCGTGGCGACCTTGATACCACAACCAACACCACAAAAACGACATACCGCCTTGTCCCAGCGCCAGTCTTTTGAAAATGTTTTTGCTTCTGCCCAGGCCGCGTCCGTGAGGGTCAGGCCGATATTAGCAGCGGTTGCTGCAACCAGTCCGGTTTTAATAAATTGACGTCGGTTAATATCCATGAAAATTCTCCTGAGCCTTTAGTGTAAAAATCAATGATAGTACGGAGCTAGTTGCAAGCTGATTCGGTACGGCAGACACTCTGATTGTTGTCCAGCTCTACTGGTAGCTCGACTGGTAGTGCATTACTCTCATCTTCAAAATAATGAAAAACCATTTCTGCAAACAAAATGCCAGGCAGGGCTTTTATACGTTTAATGCCTTCAACTTCTGCCTCTATGGATTCAGCTTCCTGTGTCGCGATAATACGTCCGCTCTGTTCTTCACTAACATGAACTTCCACGCCCTCCAGTTTGTTAAGTGCGTCGATAGTTGGTCCAAGGTGACCAGATGGCGTGATAACAAGGATGCTTGATAAATTCATATGCTCTGCCTATTATTAGTTTATGCTGATGTATTAATATAAGTATAACCAAGATTGACTGGTGTTGAAAATGAATTTTTTTGATTGGCGATAAAAAAAACTTAGCTGTTGCCAGCATCGTTACAGGCATAAAAAGCACTGATGAAGATTAGCGTTTGCTATAAAAAGTGCTGATGAGAATTCGCATTTAGCTGAATTTAATTATAGTTATTTTTCAAATTTTTTCTTGCGCACCTTAAGGCAATCCTGACAAAAATACTCGGAAAATAAGGCTCCCGGGATGGTAAACATATCAGGCCAAATGCTGATTAATATTGAACTTTTCATGCTTATTTTTATGTGGTTGTTACGCTGAGTGCAATAAGATATACATAAATTGATAACCAGGTATTGAAAAATGTTTCCGGGCTTCAGCAACAGTCACGGCATTATTGATCTGGCTTTAAGTCATGACTGTCCGGTAAACATATCATATACGGAGTGAAGACGATGACAAATGAATCTGACAAGAAAAAAGACAACGAAGCACAAGACAATAATGTATCGGTGGAGAAGTCATCCATTCCGGGCCCGTCTGAACTACTTGAAGATCCGGGTCGGCGACTGTTTTTCAAGCGTGCGGCAGTCGGTGGTGGCACCGCCTTACTTGGTGGTGGCGCAGCTTACGGGGTCGGTATTCATTCACTGCAAGGCAAGGTTTCAGACGAGTATCCAGTGATAGACGAGAGTGTGTTTAAGCCCAAAGATCAGCGTGACGTGATTCTGAACTTTGTTTCCAGCAAAGCACTTAACAAGAAACACCCTGAGCGTAACGAACAGTACAATCGTTTACAGAACAAGGAGTTTGACTGGGTCAATGGCATCATCGATATGTACAACAAACCATGGGATAACAGCAAACCAGGTTATACGCAAAAGGATCGGGCCTTGCAGAAAGCCGGCTGGGAACCGCTGAATCTTGCCGGCAGCCGTGGCTCTGCCAACTTACAACCAGACACGCCATTCAATACCTGGGACCAGTCTGACGTTGAGAAAGAACAATACAAATTTGAGAGTAAGAAGCATGCCAGTGACGCCATCAAGAGTGCGGCACGTGTATTTGGTGCTGTAAAATGTGGCATCGCCAAACGTGACAAGCGCTGGGATTATGACCCTCTGTATGACATAGATAGCGAGAAAGAACTGTCCTGGGAAAAAGATTTTCCTTTTGAGCCTAAAACAGTCATCGTGATGCTTGCCTCGATGGATTATGACTGTATTGGTACTGCGCCTGCATGGACCGCTGATGGCACTGCGGCGGATGGCTACTCGCAAATGGGTGTCAAAGCCACGCAAATGGCAAAGTTCCTTAAGGGCATGGGTTATCATGCGGTAGGTGCAGGTAATGATCTCGGCAGCAGTGTGCCATACGCCATTATGGCCGGCCTTGGCGAAGGTGGGCGTAACGGTGCATTACTTGCGCCGGGTGTGGGTCCGCGTGTACGCATCATGAAAGTGTATACCGATTTTGAGTTTGTCGAATATGATCAGCCACACACCTGGGGCATGACTGAATTCTGCCTCAGTTGCGGTCAATGCGCTGAAGCTTGCCCGGCTGACGCTATTCCCCTGATGGAGTCTGAAGATGGTGGTTACGGTTTTAAACCAACCTATGAGTTTAAGGATGAGCCGGGTTACACCTGGAACAACCACCTTGGTATCAGGAAATTCTACAGCGACGCCAAGAAGTGTTACAACTTCTGGGTTGAAAATGGCAGCGCCTGTGGTGCCTGCATTGCCAGTTGTACTTTTAATGAACCCGATTTCTGGCACCACTGGTTTATTATGGCGATAAATCCCTATATGCCTAAATTTCTGCATGCCTCAATGGCGTTATCACATCCCGCTTTTGGTTATGGGCATACTAACGATCCGAAAAAGGTTATAAAATTCTGGAAAACGGGTGAGGGCATGCGCGTCAATACTGGCATGAAGAATAACATCGGCACATCAAATATCAGCTAGCGGAGACTAAAATGGAACAGATGCAATGGTTTGTGATGGGCGTACTGTTTACCTTAAGCGTATTTGCATTGGCGTGGCTGTCAGTAAAGGTCAGGCTGCAATGGTATATTTGGGCGGGGATGATTACCGGCGTCCTCTCAATATTGTTTGGTATTGGTTGGGCGGGTGCTTCGTTTCTTGAAGGTATTTCGCAGTCAGGTGCAATGGCATTGATTTTTTTCTGTTTCCCCGGCGTAATTATGATGATTCTGATCTGGCGTTACCTGATCGCGCCCGAGTTTGAAAAGCAGGGTAATTAATTAATTTATAATAAATAGCTGTTTAATTTTTAATGACATTATGTCGTCAGATAATAATATTGATACATTTCCCTGGGGAAGAATAGTCGAGGCATTCGCCTGGGCTTCGCTTGTTGTCGCATTCATTATCGGGCAAATTGCCGTAGAAACAGATTACGAGACACTGTTGAAATCGCAAATGCCCGATGTCGAATTCGAGCGTTCACAGCTTAATCGAGAACTGCCCATTGTTTACAATATTAGCAAGGACGGTGAACAGTTACCTGAAGTGGTCGTTCTGTCCGAAGGCCTCGGTTATGGTGGACCGCTTATTGTAGGCATTAAGGCAAAGCGCACTGAAGACGGCGCGCGCCTGTCTGAAATTATTCTGCTTGGCCACAAAGAAACGCCTTCTTTTATGGACAGGATAAATAACAAGAAATTTTTTCGCCAGTTTGCAGGCGAGAGTGTCAGCAGTAATTTTATTATTGGTGATGACATTGATGCCGTATCTGGTGCAACCGTGTCATCAGTTGGTTTTACAGCGGCCGTGCGTGAAGCCGTGCATTTGGGGGCCGCGCAGCACCTGAAACTTGAGCAAACATGGCAGGAACCTAGCTGGCGTTTTGGTGTTGATGAATTTATTTTGCTTGCCCTGTTTGTATTGGCCTTTTATGGCGTATACCGACGAGACAAATTTGCAAAATATGCGCGCTATGCTGTTATGGTGGGTGCGTTGGTATTCGTTGGTTTTTACGCGAACCTGTCACTGAACCTGGGTAATATCGCCAGTATTTTCATGGGTTACATACCCACTCCGAAGCAGCACCCATTATGGTGGATTATGATGGCTGGTGCGCTCGGCAGTGTCGTGATAGTAGGTCGTAATATTTACTGTCACCAGATTTGTCCGTTCAAGGTTGTACAGGATTTGATGCAGAAACTCAGTGGCATAAAACTCAGGATAAAACCTGAGTTACAGCGGAAATCACGCATGCTGATTTTCTTTTTGAGCTGGATTTCGTTAATGTTGATTTTTCTCTCAACCCATCCGGCACTCGGTTCCTATGAACCTTTTGCGATGATGTTCTCGCTGGAGGGCCTGGGTATACAATGGTATATATTGCCAGCAGCGCTTATTGGTTCTCTTTTTGTGCCAAGTTTCTGGTGCCGACTGTTTTGTCCCGTAGGTTTGTATCTAAATGAAATTGTACGTTTTCGTCGTTCTATACGAGATCGAATGATGGGCGGTAAATCGAAATCGAAAACAATCAAGGTAAAGAAGGGATAATTGCATGGCTAGAAAACAACAACCGCCCTGGCAGTTCAAGCTGACTATGGCGCTTTCTATTATTATGTTGTTCCTGGTTTTTGGCTATTTTGCGCAATCATTTCAGGAGATACGTAAAGTGAAGCCCGTTGCCGTTGCGATTGAAAAAATCAAAAATAAAAACGTAAGTCCTGAGCTGGAAGCCCAGGCAGAAAGTAAAGACAGATAATGATTAATCAACATATAATAATAACGTATTACTATTTATTGGGTGTAAATATAACAAAAGGATTTTTTTATGTTTCTTGATTACTTTGCATTGATTGTCATGATTGTTGTGTTTCTGATACTGGTCTATGCGGCTATCTATATACATGACATCCCCTACGAAATGGCAAAAAAACGCAATCACCCGCATCAGGATGCGATCCATTACGGTGGTTGGTTAAGTCTGTTTACCCTGCATGCCATCTGGCCATTTTTATGGATATGGGCGACGCTGTACAAACCGGAAACTGGATATGGTTTTGGTTCGGGTGACGCCCCGGAAAATAGTGAGAAGCTGCAAAACTTAATAACAGATCTGCAGGGTCGTGTTTCCGAACTTGAGTCACAACAAAAGGACGGTAAGCAATCATGATCGATCTGTTAATTATTATTTATGCGGCTATCCTCTGGGTTGTATTCAAGGTTATTAAAGTGCCGCTCAACAAATGGACAGCAACAACGTCATTGCTGATAGGTGTATTAGGTATTGGTTTAGTTGTGCTGGTGATGAATTACAACCACCCATACAGTCGCGAAGCGCGAACGTATTTCTACACAACCCCTATCTTTTCACGTATTAATGGCAGGGTGATAGACGTGCCTGTTAAAACGAATCAGCTCATAAAAAAGGGCGATGTGTTGTTCCGTTTCGACCCGAAGCCCTTTGAAGATGATGTTGCCAGTATCAAGGGACAACTTAAGCGTGTTGAGGTTGAGCGAGATCGTAGTAAGGAAGAGTATGACCGCAGTCTGGAATTGGTTAAGAAAAATTTTGAGTCTGAACGACTGGCAGCAAAATGGCGTGTTATGTATGAAACTGCATTGGCCGACTATCAGGATGTGAGCGCCAGGCTGGACAAGGCAGTATATAACCTTGAAGAAGAGGTCGTGGTGCGTGCACCGGGAGATGGTTATGTCACTCAGCAAAGATTACGCCCCGGCATGGCGCTGGTATCTCAACCGCAGGTTGTACCAGGCATGATCTTTATACATGCGGAAGAACTTGAGCTGTATGCGGCCTTTCCGCAAAATGGGATACAAAATATCGAAGTTGGAAATGAGGCCGAGGTCACCTTTGATGCCATTCCCGGGCGTGCGTTCAAAGGCGAGGTGATTAAAGTACTTCAGGTAATATCGCAGGGCCAGGTGATGCCCAGTGCCGAGTTGATCAATTTCGATATGGCGGCAGCGCGGGCGCAACAAGGACGAGTGCCAGTACAAATAAAGGTTCTGGATGATTTGTCAGAGTATCGGCTGCCTGCCGGTGCCAAGGCCGAGGTTGCTGTTTACAGTGAAAACTGGGCAGCATTTTCAATTGTGCGCCGCATCCTTTTGCGCATGAAAAGCTGGCAAAAATTCATTTTTATCGGTGGTTAACTGACCAAGCACTTTTCCGTCATTCCGGCATGGTTTTAGTCGGAATGACGGGGGGGTTGATTTATTTTTCCTTGACCATGTGCCATTCGTATCAGGCGTCGCAAACATTAATTAATAAACACTATTTAAGGATGAAAGGGTAAAAAAATGCTTGAAGACAGTCACTATTATTTTCAGAAAGCGGCCGATGTACTGAAGTTGTCGGAACGACTCAGAGAAATCATCTGGACACCTATTCGCACGGTTAAAGTCGATCTTGTGATTGATGATGACGAAGGTCGATTGCAGCATTATCTGGGCTTTCGGGTCCAGCATAACAATGCGCGTGGACCGATGAAAGGTGGCTTGCGCTATCATCCGTCCATGGATGAAGACCATGCGGCAGCGCTGGCAAACCTGATGACATGGAAGACGGCGATTGTTGATGTGCCCTTCGGTGGCGCAAAAGGTGGAATTAACTGCGATCCGCAGACCATGAGTGAGAGTGAACTGAATAAAGTGACAAGACGTTTTGTTGAGCGCACCAAAGAAGTCATCGGGCCTACGGTTGATATTCCCGCGCCGGACGTTAATACCAACGCCAAGGTGATGGGTTGGATCATGGACGAGTATTCGAAGTATGCCGGTTTCTCACCCGCAGTGGTGACGGGTAAACCACTGGAGTTGTTTGGTTCTGAAGGGCGGGATGAAGCGACTGGACGTGGTGTTATGGTCGTGCTGGATGAGGCGCTGAAAGATAGAAATAAGAACTGGCAAGATATTCGCATTGCTATACAGGGTTTTGGTAACGTAGGTGCTAATGCGGCACGCCTGGTTGCAGAACAGGGTGCAAAGGTTGTTGCGGTTGCCGATCATCATGGCGGCGTAAGCAATGATGACGGGCTCGATATTGGCGCATTGATTTTATGGGTAGCTAAACATCGTACTGTTAAAGGATTCCCCGACGGTACGGCATTTAATAGTTCAGATGTTATTACCTGGGATGTAGATGTACTTATTCCTGCTGCGCTGGAAAATGCGATTACCGAAGAGAATGTAAATGAGGTTAAAGCTGACATTATCGTCGAAGGTGCCAACGGCCCAACCGCGCCGGCGGCACATGAGGTATTAGTGAAACGTGGTGTGCTCATTGTGCCTGATATTTTGGCGAATGCAGGTGGTGTTACCGTCAGTTATTTTGAATGGGCGCAAAATATTCAACAATTTCGCTGGCAAAAGGATCGTGTTGATGAGGAACTTACTCGCAAGATGCGCGAGGCATACGCAGCAGTACGTGATGTCGCAAAGGAAAAGAATATTGATATGCGTATTGCGGCTTTTGTCCTGGGTATACAGCGGGTGGGTAAGGCGGCAACGTCGCGCGTCTATGTAGCAGAAAAAATAAATTTTTAAGTGTTATTGGAAAAGGCGATTGTCAATGCAGAGAAATTCACTGCAGATAGACAAAGGTTCTTGAAATCAGTTGTGCAGATAACATGCACCTGCGACGGAGTGTAGAGAGGATACCTGATTGTATCAAAACCTGGCTATTCTGGCCGCGTTTGCATTTCTCTATAGCGTGTTCGCCAAAGGTATTGAGCGAACATGGGTTAGTGGGCCGATAGTTTTTACGGCTTTTGGTCTGTTGTTAGGCCCGTTAGGGGCAGACATCCTGACGCTGAATGTCAGCAATGAGGCGCTGCGAACAATCGCCGAAATGACACTTGCGCTGGTCCTCTTCAGCGATGCGGCCAGTGCGAACCTCGGCGTGTTGAAGAGCAGTCTCCGACTCCCGGAGCGGATGCTGGCAATTGGGCTACCATTAACAATCCTGCTCGGATTTGTTGTTGGTATCCTGATCTTCGACGAATTTACATTGTACGAACTTGCGATACTCGCGACCATGCTGGCGGCTACCGATGCAGCATTGGGCAAGCCGGTCATCACCAACAAAACAGTACCTGCCAGAATCCGTGAAGGATTGAACATGGAAAGCGGGTTAAATGACGGAATCTGCGTTCCCATTCTGTTTATATTCATCGCACTGGCAGTGCACACCAAAGGTGATGCTGGAGGCATGAGCTACGCGCTGCATCTGGTGATAGAAGAGATTGGTATTGGACTTGCTGTTGGCCTTTGCCTGGCCGCTTTAGCAGGATGGGTGCTTACGCTGAGCGCCAAACATGACTGGCTCTCCGAAATCTGGATGCAGATTACGGTCTTTGCTCTGGCAGTAGCCTGTTTTGCAGGTGCGCAGAGCATGGGTGGTAGTGGCTTTATTGCCGCGTTTGTCGGTGGTCTGCTATTTGGCAAAATAACAAAACATCACAAGCATTATCTGTTGCGTGCGACGGAGGGGACGGGTAACGCCTTTGCTTTGCTTACCTGGGCGGTTTTTGGTTCTGCCATCATCGGTAAGGTCATTGGTGATCTCAGCTGGCAGATCGTGCTCTATTCTGTACTGAGTCTGACACTGGTCCGCATGCTGCCGATCTTCATCTCCCTTGCCGGTACAGGCGAGCGGGTAGAGAGCAAGCTTTTCCTGGGCTGGTTTGGCCCACGGGGCCTGGCCAGCATCGTATTTACGATTATTGTGTTGAATGAGAACCTGGCGGGTGGGAAAATCCTGGGCACAGTTGTTGTTTGTACAATATGTCTAAGTATTGTTGTGCATGGTGTTACCGCCATTCCGCTGTCAAAGGCGCTGGTGGAAAGAATATCCAGACAGAAGAAGTAGCTATTTTCTGAATAACTCAAAGTAATATTCATCACTCATCTGTCGACCCTTTAAAGCCTGACAGAATTACTCAAGGAATTTACCTCCATGCGCATGGTAAATATATCAGACAAAATGCCGACTAATATTGAACATATTGCCAATATTGAGAGATCCCCGTGGAAACGTCATCAGACTATATAGATATCGCGACATTAAAAACCCTGAAGCCATTATGTCATCTTACTGATGATGAGCTGAGTATTTTGGCTGCCCAGGGTGAAATTCAGCATGCCAATATTGGAGATGAACTGGTTAGTCTTGGTTCTTCTGATGCGAGAGCTTTGTATGTGTTAAAAGGCGAGGTCATGCTAACAGCAAAAGATGGCCGCAGTTTTGAGGTGACAGGTGGAACAGAAAAAGCGAAAAAATCAGTCTCACATTTAAATCCGCATGTTTATACGGTCACTGCACTTACCGAAGTCAAATATATATGGATCGACAACCAGGTATTGGATAATGTTTCCGGGCTTCAACAAGAATTAGGGGAGCATGTTGAAAATATATTTTTGACGAATGAAGTCGTTAAAAATCCCTTGTTCCAGGACATTTTTCAGGACCTTGATGCAGACAGGTTGAGCGTGCCGGTATTGCCGGACATCATCGTCAGGGTTCGAAGATTGATAAAAGAAGAGGCAGATATAAAAAGGCTTAAAATCGCTGTTCAAACCGAGCCTGCATTGACTGCAATGTTAATGAAAGTAGCCAATAGTGCTATTTTTCATTCTTACAAGGAAGTTGCGACTGTTGAGGGCGCCATTAAGCTGGTCGGCATTAATACATTACAAAATTTTGTAATGGGTTTTGCTTTACGTAATGTATTCAAGAGCAAATTAATACATCTTAAAAAACAAATGCAGACTCTGTGGAAGCACAGTACCGAAGTGGCTGCTATTTCATATGTATTGGCAAAAAGAGTTAAGGGCTTTGATCCCGATCACGCCATGTTATTAGGTTTGTTACACGACGTGGGTATGCTGCCGATTCTGAGTTATGCAGAGCGATACCCCGAAATAGCCAATAATTATGATGAGCTTAGGGATACAATTCGTCAATTGCATGGTGATGTAGGCGGCCTGATTCTGGAGAAATGGCATTTTCCGGAAGATTTTATAACGGTGGCAAAAGAAGCCGATGACTGGGATCGCGACCCTGGAACTGAAGCAGACTATTGTGATCTGGTGCTGGTTGCGCAGTTATTGAGTTTTATGGGTAAAAAAGTGGGCGATGATACTCCGCCTTTGGATGGCAGGACCTTGCCAAGCCTGACTGATGTGCCTGCATACCGGAAGCTGGGTCTGGGGTCGCTGTCGGCGGAAAATAGTATACAGATTTTGCATGATGCTAACGAAGAAATAGCAGAGGCCATGCAACTATTAGCAATGTAGTTTTTAATTAATTTTACTGGCGATAAGTTTGGCTTCGGGAATACGATGATGAATGGCGGCGGCGACATCGGCGCAGATGCCGGGAACAGGTTGAACGGTTACCCATAAAATATTCAGCTTCAGATTCAAGTCAGCAAAAACGACTTGTTTTTCGAAATACGTTAGCACTCGCTCGATTTCTCTAATGACATCTTTGATAACATGAAGTGGTTTGTGTTTTAGTTTCGGAATGACCATCATGAAGTCACTCAATATGACACCATCATTGTCACGGGTAGGGGCACGCTTCCATAATGGTTCGGCGGGTTCAATTTTAGCGCCTGGCGTCAGGGCGGTGATATTCAGATTGGCCAATTTCATAATATGTTAAACAAAATATCAATGGGATTTTGCCGATATTATTATGCGACACTTTTACAGAGCAGCGGGCATGTTCTTTACCACCGTGATGGTACTACTCTACGACTGATAAATGATTTGATCTAGATAGTTTAATGTAAACTGTCGGGCATATTAAATAAGTAAATTTTATCAGGGGCTGGACCTGATGTTCGTCATGAGATAAACAAGATACCGTGTTGTTAAAATTAATAAAAAATAGTCCTTTATTTTTCCTTTCTTTGTTTCTGGTTTTGCCGGGTCCGATGGTGATGGCGGCGCAGGAGGATATAGCGCCTGCGAATGTCGATAACAAAACAGATTGGGCATTTTATTTGGATAATGATTTGTTTATTACGCCCAGTATTGACAGGGACTACACCGCAGGACTGTCAATTGTTTTTTCCGGAGACAGCGCAGCAACACACTTGTTGTCCATGGATGCCATTGTGGGTGGCTTTGATAGTCTCTCAGGGATAAATATAGGAGAAGATTTACGCTTTCACAGTTATGAATTTGGTATAGCGGGTTTTACGCCCAATGATATTTTTACAAGCTTTCCAGTGCAGGATGACAGGCCTTATGCCAGCCTGGTTTATGTGGCCAATAGTCGCCAGTATGTACGTACTAATAACAAGAGTTCGTTGATTTCAACATTTTCTCTGGGTGTTCTGGGGCTGGATATCGCCGGTAATTTACAAAACACTGTGCACAAGATAATTAATCTTGATGAAGCAAATGGGTGGCATAATCAGATTTCCAACGGTGGAGAACTGACATTCCTCTACAGTGTGTCCGGCCAGCGTGTTCGATGGTCAAACTATACGGATGACAAAAGTTATGAAATCAAGACGGCCGTTAAAGGCAGTATTGGATATTTAACGGATATCACACTCAGTCTGAGCGGTCGTTGGGGAAGAATTCGCTCTCCCTGGTGGACATTCAACCCGCAAACATCGGAATATACTGAAAAATCTGCGCCTGCATTGGCGACATTAAAGTCGCTGCAGAAAAATGAGCTATATTTTTGGTCTGGCGCAAGTGTTCATTTGCGGGCCTATAACGTATTTCTGCAAGGCCAGACCAAAGACAGCGTGGTCACATTTGATAGTGATGAATTAAATCATGCAATCCTGGATATGTGGTTAGGTGTCACGGCTGAAATATTTCATGGTATTAGAATCAGTTACAGCGTGCGTGGCCAAACAGCCGAGATCAAACAGGGTGCTGGAAATCGTCATCAGTTCTGGGGTGGAATTATATTAAGTGTGGAAATATAGGATGTTGTAACACGTCAGGCGCTTTGTGGATGAACATCAATAAGTTTCAGGTGCAGAGGGTTGAAGTTTGTGTTTTCACTATATCATATCGAATGTGTTCCACTTTGCGCGTAAAGTAAATGAAGTTTGTTTTGCAGATGATTGTGAATTATCAGGTTTTTTATAGTGGAGACAGGAAAGAAATATTATTCTGCACACGCTGATTATAAATAATATTTTTCAGTAATAAAAAATATCTTGTCGGTTTTATGGCGTATTGCCAGATCGCTAGTGACAGCTCATTTCGTATTGCTTTAATTAATGCCTGTTATTATTTTTTCTATTTACTATAAATTCAAACTTAAACTAGACTATATTAGTGGGTGTTTATTCTGATGAGTATCTCCAATAAAGAAAGTAAGGGAACGAGAAGATTTGATCGGGTTGGTCAAATATATTTATTACAAGGAGGGTAGTGGTCGATCTAAAAAATAGTCAGTAGCAAGCTCCCGTTTGTACATCGAGCGATACATTACAAATTATAACGGGTCTTTATGAAAGCATTGCTGGTTGAAAACTCAAAATTGTTTCAGGGCTTGATAAGTCAGGTCCTTACCGAGTCAGGTTTTGATGTCACCTGCGCTGATGATCCAGTTACAGGTATGGATTGTCTCTCCTCCGATGATTATGGTCTTATTGCAGTCTCCTATGATGTTGATGACGCGGAAAATTTTGATCTGATCAAAAAAATAAGATCAGAAGAAAATCTACGCAATGTCCCCGCCCTGTTATTAACTGACACTGATGATGTCGCCGTGAGAAAGACGGGTCTTGAAAACGGCTACACAGATGTTATCTGTAAGCAGCATATTGATGCGTTGCAACAATATGTAAAAGATTTTTCAGAGCACGTGTTGATTCGATGCAAGGGACAAGTCTTGTATATTGAAGATGATTTTTATGCTGCGGATCTGGTCAGGCTTTATCTTAATGATATTGGTCTTGTCGTTGATCATTTTAGTAACGCGGAAGAAGGTCTGGTTGCACTGGATGAAAAGGAATACGACCTGGTGATAAGTGATGTCGTGTTGCCGGGTAAATTAAGTGGCTTTGGTGTGATCACTCATGTACGGCATATGGATAATGAAAATGCCAATATCCCGATACTGGCCGTCTCCGCATTCAGTGACAGCGCTCGAAAAGTCGAGTTACTTAGACATGGTGCAAATGATTTTGTTGAAAAGCCTTTTCAGGTTGTCGAGTTTATTGTGCGCGTGACGAACCTGATCAAAAACAAACAACTTATTGATCAAGTGAAACGTAATCAGAGTCAATTATATAAACTTGCCATGACGGATCAATTGACCGGACTGTACAATCGGTACAGCATGCTTGATTTGGCACCGAAGTGGATCAGCGATGCATATCGTCATGAATCCAACTTGTGTTTATTAATGATTGACATGGATAATTTCAAGAAGATAAATGACTGTTATGGGCATGCAGCAGGTGATAATGTTTTGAAGGAATTTGGTCACGTGTTATCTGATGCAGTACGGGATGGTGATATTGTTGCGCGATTTGGTGGTGAAGAATTTGTAGTCTTATTGAAGCATTGCGATATTGAAGATGGCCTGGCTAAAGCCGAACAAATCAGAAAATTGATTGTTGAACTCAAGCCTATGAATATACCGATTTCGGTCAGTGTCGGTATGGCCTCATTGTCCAGGGAGAACGAGCAGACATTTGAAGGTTTGTTAAAACAGGCAGATGATGCGATGTATGAAGCAAAAAACAAGGGGCGCAACAAGGTCGTACTGTTCGGGGCGGAGACGAATAACGCTAAGTTAAGCGCAACACCTGCCAGGCAAACAAAATAGGTGGAGATAATGAGTACTGTCGCGATAACAACACGGAAACGTATTGAGGCACAGGGTTATCTGGGTCTAAGTGATGTTTCTATTGCTGAAATTGGACTCTGGCTGCGCTTTTCTCCAGCAATTTGCACAGTGTGGGTTGCGATTGCGACCTATTACGAATCAGTAACAGCCCTGGTGATTCTTATACCACTATCTGTGCTAGGTGCAATTCTGCCCTGGCACCCTTTTGACGCTATTTATAATTATGGCATTCGACATATCCTTGGTACTGAGCTATTGCCTCGTGCTCAGGCACCGAGAAAATTTGCCTGTATGGTAGCGACTGCCTGGTTGATCGCCACAAGTCTGGCTTTCTATAGTGGAGCCACAATTTTAGGTTATGCCCTCGGTGTCTCGTTGGCAGTCGCAGCGGCAGTACCTACATTTACTGATTTTTGTATTCCGTCTTTCTTTTACGGATTAATGTTTGGAAAACCTAAGGCTTGTGATGTAGATAACGCATAATAACCGTCCAGGTTCGTTCGCTAACACGACCAGGTCGGCTTCCTCTTCCACTTCTTCGTTGGACTTCGTGTCTCACTCCAACCTACGAACGACTTTATTCCACAGATCCGGCCATATCTGTAAAACTTGTTATTGTATGATTTTAGTCAAAGACTAAAATGATATGACCGATACCTTCATTTGTTCTATCGCAGGGCCAGTTCGTCTAAAAATTAACCAATTTCATTTTTTATCGGTATTCAAGTTGTTGAACGCATTCATATATTGAGCAAAGTTCATTAGAATATAAATAACTTATGATATATTCAGCAGTGCTGATTAGAGTTGAGCTAAGCTATTAATGTATAATACTTTTTTGTATTAAAACCCGGGTGAAAAAATGTCTGATGTGACAGATGTAATAGAAAATGAGCAAATAGAGGTCAAAAATACCACATGTTATATGTGTGCTTGTCGCTGTGGTATTCGTGTGACCTTGCGTAATGGTGAAGTACGTTATATCGAAGGCAACCCGGACCACCCGCTGAATAAAGGCGTGCTTTGTGCCAAAGGTTCGTCGGGTATTATGAAACAGTATTCCCCCGCCCGATTGACAAAACCCCTGAAACGTAAGGAAGGCAGTGATCGAGGGGCGGCGGAGTTTGAAGAAATTTCGTGGGATGAAGCTTTTTCCATACTTGAAGAACGCCTGAAACATCTGCGTGCCACAGACCCGAAAAAGTTTGCCTTGTTTACCGGCCGTGATCAGATGCAGGCGCTAACGGGTATGTTTGCCAAGCAATACGGTACGCCAAATTATGCTGCGCACGGTGGTTTTTGTTCCGTCAATATGGCCGCGGGCATGATTTATACCATTGGCGGATCGTTCTGGGAATTTGGTGGTCCTGATCTGGATCGATCCAAGCTGTTTGTGATGTTTGGTACCGCTGAAGACCATCACTCAAACCCATTGAAGATTGAGCTCTCAAAATTCAAGCGCAGTGGAGGCCGTTTTATCAGTGTGAACCCGGTACGCACCGGGTATTCGGCCATTGCCGATCAATGGGTGCCGATAAAACCCGGTACAGATGGCGCGCTCATTCTTGCCCTGATTCACGAACTCATTAAACAAGGTCTGTATGATCGCGATTTTCTTATTCGATACAGTAATGCCGCACAGCTGATCAATATGGATGAGAATGAAGATGAATTTGGATTGTTTGTGCGAACTGATATTGAAGAAGACCTGGGCAAGGTGCATCCCCAGGACCAGTTGTGGTGGGACCGTACAACAAATAAAGCAGTCAGAACACATACTGAGGGCGCGGACCCTAATTTGCTGGGTAGTTTTGTGCTGGATGATGGTGTCGCGGTCAAGCCGGCGTTTCAACTGCTGGTTGACAGGGTAAAGGACTACACACCGGAGTGGGCGGCTGACATCACCGGTATTCCAGCAGAAACCATTATTGAGCTTGCGCATGAGATGGGTGTCGTGGCGCGAGATGACACTATCGAGTTACCGATCGCCTGGACTGATGCCTGGGGCAAGGACCATGAGGCCGTTACCGGTAACCCGGTATCTTTTCATGCCATGCGAGGTCTGGCGGCACATTCAAATGGTTTCCAGACGATTCGAGCCTTGTCGATATTAATGAGCATTCTGGGCACGATTGATCGTCCCGGCGGGTTTCGGCATAAAGCGCCTTTCCCGCGGCCGATACCCCCTTGCCCCAAAACACCTAACGGCCCGCAGGGCGTCAAACCCAATACACCATTAGGCGGGATGCCATTGGGCTGGCCAGCCGATCCGAACGATTTATTTGTCGATGATAAAGGTCAACCGGTGCGTATCGATAAAGCCTTTTCCTGGGAATATCCGTTGTCGGTGCATGGCATGATGCACAATGTGATTACCAATGCCTGGCGTGGCGACCCCTACCCTATTGATACACTAATGATATTCATGGCCAACATGGCATGGAATTCATCAATGAATACGGTTGGCGTGCGGGAGATGCTCAACGACAAGCACGAGAATGGGGAATTCAAGATCCCGTTTATTGTTGTCGCGGATGCGTTTCAATCTGAAATGGTGGCGTATGCGGACCTGGTATTACCGGACACCACTTATCTTGAACGTCATGATGTGATGTCCATGCTGGACCGGCCGATATCCGAATTTGATGGTCCGGTGGATTCGGT
>JAUWSG010000078.1 GCA_030610155.1 Gammaproteobacteria bacterium | reverse complement strand
CTACCGACGGTCTCTTCACCTTCACCGCCAAAGCGCGTGGCAAAGTAACCAATAATTAATCCCACAAGGGCGCCTTCTGCTGTAAACCAGAACGGTGAACTCATGACACCATCCTCACCAAATGTGCTCACCATCATGGCACTCATAACATCATAGGCAAAGAAGGTCAGCACAAAATTCATCCAGGCACCCGTTAACGGCGCACGAAACCACCAGGGTAAAGGCAGCCGCAGTACCGGGTGATAAGTGAAAACACCAAACACACCGATGACGGCACCAACCGTCGTGTACCATAACAATATTCCCCAACGGGTCAGCATATCGGCTTCAGGTAAAAAATAAGGCAAGAGGATAAAACCAGCGAGCCCAAATAGAAAACCGATCCCTTTACCAATTGCAATTCGAGTGACTAATGATGGATTCCCGAACATATCTACCTCTCGTGATTCGTGGTATGAAACGTCAGGCTAACGAGCCAGAGCGCCTGGAACATTAAGATTTTATGCTGCCTTATCTTATTTAATTGTAGTTGAAATAAACTCAACCCAAAACCTCCTTTACAGCAATAGACGTGATGACTATCAATCGCGCCTGGCGAACCAGATGATGTGCCGCGCCCCTTTTTTTCCATGTGCACGCACACGCACCTCATCCACATCGAACCCCACCTTGCGTAGCCGTTGCAAAAAATCGTTAGCCGGACCGGCCGACCACACCGCCAACACACCCTGCGGACGCAGTGCCGTGTATGCCGCAGTTAGCCCATCCTCACTATAAAGCCAATTGTTCTTCTTATGAGTGAGCCCCTCAGGACCGTTATCCACATCCAGTAAAATTGCATCATAAGCTTGCTGTTCAGTCTTTAGAATACGCGCGACATCCCCTTCGTGCACGATCACCCGCGGATCCTGAAGCGGGTGACTGGCATGCTCCCCAAGCGGCCCCCTGTTCCAGGCCACCACTGCCGGCACTAATTCAGCCACCACCACCTGCGCCTGGTCACCGATATGTCGCAGCGCCGCCGCCAGGGTAAAGCCCATGCCCAGGCCACCGATGAGCAGTCGCGAATTTGAACAATCCACCAGCCTGGCACAGGTGAGTTCAGCGAGTGCGTCTTCGGAACCATGCACACGGCTATTCATGAGCTCGCCACCAAGACCTACAATTCTGATGGAGAAATCATCGCCCCGCTGGTACAGGCGCAACTCCCCGCCGTTGCCTGGCACTTGTGTGCTATCGAGTAAAACCCACGGAATCATACACGTCTCAATCTGCTGATCCCGGGTTCTACAAATACAAACCTTTCAATCATAAATAATTATAAATGGAAAATGAGAGGTCGACCCTCTCGATTTGATTCCACCCTCACTGGTAATAAGCTGGTGAATGTTTAATTCCAGCATTCTGCTCCAGATCATGCTGGATCCAGAACATGGCCTTTTTTTCCTTAACAAACGCAGCAACCATTTTCATCGATTTCAATGATTCTTCTTTGTCAAAATTAAAACTCGGCACGCGCATATTTTCCCAGTTCTTAGTGTAATGAACGACATCACCCGAAATGACAATCGGCCCTTCCTGTTCTAAATTCACATAGAGCACCTGGTGGCCAGGCGTATGCCCCAATGCCCGTTTTATTATGACCCGCCCATCACCAAACACATCATGGTCACCCGTTAACTGTATGGCCTTCTCCTTGTCCAGCTTACTGTAGCTATCGGGACTGAAGAAATATTTTTCCGGCTCTTTTCCATAAGCCGCATCATATTCTTCTTTTTGCAAAATTAGTTTTGCGTTAACAAAATTATTCGCATTGCCTGTATGATCAAAATGAAAATGCGATATGCCAAGGAAATCGATTTGCTCGGGACTAACATTGATCTCGGCCAATTGTTTCATCAACGGGTTTGTGACCGTCAAATGTAAATTACCTTCCCAGAAATCAACACCCTTGGTACCAATGGAATCGTCCAACCCGGCATCCCAGATCATATTGCCTTTTTGATGTTGAATCAGATAACAGCTATTACCCAATGTCTTGGCAACGCCCTCATCCACACCAGGTGAAAAAGGAGAAATATCTTTAAATTCGTGAATACCACATTCAAACACATACAGCTTAACGATCGGTTCTTTTGGTTGCTGTTTCTCACATGAAGACAATAAAACTGCAACAATTAATAAAAATAAATATCCCGACTTATTAAACATGGGTAGATCTCCTTTTCTTAATATCGGACGAATTAAGGAACGATTTTTCACTTAATCCAATTTTTCACTTAATCCAAACAGGTATTATTTACTACCTGGCCCAGCAGTTTGTGCCTTAATAAATACTTTGTCTAATTTTTTAAGTTGTCAGCATCGACTGATTTTCTCAGGCTCTATATTCATTTTAAATTTCTTGTCTGCGATCGGGCCTGTAATAAGGCTTTGCTCTGATTTGAAACCACCTAACAATCAACTGCTTGTAACATCTCCCCAGGTACGACCCCAACTCTTAACGCAATCTTAATAAGAAAAATTGGGGCAACCTGCTGCTCCCGCATTTGATTTGAAATTGATCATTTTCTACTATAAAATTATCGTTCTTTTTGTAAAATAATATTCAAAGAGTCAAAGGAAAAACTATAGGGAGTAGCAGTATACGCAAGGAAGCATCGAAGAAGGAATCTGACTTTATTCGTTTTTAATAACATCACAGACCTCGCAGAAGTAAACCCTTAAGGACACTGCTGCCAGGCGTCATATCCTTTCCTGCTTTGCCGTATTACCCACCTGAATGCCATCAATTTGGCCAATAGTATGTCGCGCGCGACACACTACCGGCTTAATGATTTTTGCGATTGGGAAATCAGCTAATTAAATATGAAGTTATCACTTGCATACAAGCTAAAGAAAAAAGATATAGCAAGCTTGATTGTTATGTCTGTCTTTCTGATTCTATTAATCTTCATAAAAAACATTGATTATCGCCCTGGTATTACGCTGGATTGTGACAGTTGCGCCCAGGATATCGGTCCCATGGAACGATCAGGGCATTATGAAGAAATGCTTTGGAACGGCGTACGTCACGTCCACAATTCATCAAACGACAATCTTATTCAGTTCACTAAAACAAACCATCTTAAGTTCGCACAAAAAGAACAAACCATAGGAAATTGTATTGATTGCCACAACGAAGGTGCGAATGCAAAAGCAGCCTCTCTGGGTGCCTTATGGGTAAAATATCCACGGCTTGATAAAGCCACAGGTCGAATCATTGATTTTGAAAAAGCGATCCAATATGAATTTGTTAAACGCTATGGTGGAACAAAACCTTTTTACAACGATGTCAGAATCACCGAAATCATGGTGTACGCTTATGAAAAAGCCAGACAAAAAAAGCTTGTGTTTGATGTCGAACCCGACGATGGCATTCCAATCTCTGACGCCACTCTGGCAGAATTAAACACCTCTTTTACCTGTTTAAAAGTATTCGAAAAGTTAGGGAAGCCCAAAGGCGACATTGCTCCATATATAACAAAAGGATGTAATATTTTCACGAATACCACCAAAAACCGACCTACGGGTTATGGATTTTGGAAAACCAGAATGAACTGTTCTTCCTGTCACCTCGAGGGTGGTAGTAAAGAATATGCCGCACATATTGGCGATGGCGCGGTCAGCTACCCTGGCGTCTACTCTGCCAACAATATTGTGTACACAAATAGAATGCGCATTGCGCGGTGTTATGCCCATTCCATTAATGAAATACTTTATGGTGCCAACTCAGAATATTACAAACTCATCACCTTATACATGGCATGGATCGCTGAAAAAAGCGCTATCCCCATAGGAGAAAACAGACAAAGCAGAGGCATACACAATGTGCGGGGCACCGCTGCTCGACATGCCAGTATAATCGCAGGCCAAAGAGCCTATGTTGCAAACTGCCAGTATTGCCACGGCCCTGCGGGATATGGCTCCGATCGATTTGACAACGACCCGAAATTATCGCCGCCACCGATCACTGGTAGCGAGGCATTTGTTCACACCGCAACGCTGTCCTATTCAAGTCGCCTGGCCTCCTTTATCTTAAATAATATGCCCCCGGGCGCCACCCATGACAAACCGTTATTATCTGCCCAGGAAGCACTGGACATCGCTGAATTCATCAGCGTACAAACCAGACCCGCCGCCCCGAATACGAACAACTTGTCTGTTTTATATAATTACTTCACCAATACCACGATGGAATGGTGGTTCGGGGAAAAAACAAACGGGGAAAACATATGAACTTTCTTCAACGCGATGAAATGTCCAGAAATGTTTTCCCTGGCTTTGTCATGGCGCTCATTAATTTACCGATGAGCATTGGCTTTGCCTTCCTGGCGGGTGTCCCGCCGATCATGATGATCACCGCCAGTATCGTCTGCGCCGTCATTGGGTATTTTCTCAATTCTTCAAAATACGCGGTGGGCGGCCCCAACTCTGCTACCTCTATATTAATCGCCGTGGCCGTCACACCCTTCGCGCCACAGATGGGAGACCTCTATGTTGGTTATGTTGCCTCCCTGGCTTTATTTGTAGGCTTATGGCAGTTACTTTTTTGTCTTATATTTGCAAAATATCATGTGACGGATTATTTCAACAGTGATGTGATAGAAGGTTTAGTGCTGGGCATTGGCATCATATTTGTTATATCAACACTCTATATGGTGCTGGGCCTCCCGCAACTTTCGTATCAACAATGGCTTATGTTTGATGTGGTGAGTCTGGGGATTAGCACTTTTGAAGGAGAAGGCAGTTATTTCGCCCTGTATCTGGGCGTAGTGACTATTGTTACCGGGATTCTGATTCGTATGACGAAATACAAACGCTACAGCGTAATCGTATCCCTGTTTGTAGGTTTTATTACATTATTAGCGCTTGAATCGTTCTACTCGTTCCACATAGAAAGAGTAGGATGGATCAAACTGGGTCTGGATACAAGCCTTCCAGACCTGAGACAGGTGAGTTTACCTATCATGGCCAACCTCATTGCGCCTGCTTTTGTTATCGCGATAATCAGCACACTGCAAGCCATTACCGTTGCTAAAGCGATACGCGGAGATAATGAAATATTTAATCCTCTTCGGGATGTTTTTTCACAAAGCATACAGCATATATTTCTGGCTTTCCTGCATGGTGCACCCGTAGCAAACTCAATAAATAAAAGCGTCGCTAAAAAAGAATTAAAATCAGGGTCCAGAGCATTACTCTACTCGGCTGCTTTTACAATCATCCTGGTGGTATTTTTAGATGCTATCATCGCTTATATCCCGCTCGCCATCCTCGGCGGTGTATTATTTCTGAGTGGGATGAGCATGATTAACGGGAAAAAAATGAAGCGATATATGTTGAGCAATAAAAAAACGGCGACCATATTTTTCACCACTGCATTCCTGGTGGTCGTTGTTGATATTTATACTGCTGTCACCTTTTCGATTCTGGCGACTTTCGTCATCAACATCATCATGATTTCGAAAGTAAAAACCACCTCCACCATAACAGACAACTCCAAACTCGTCATTGCAGTGGAAGGCACGATATTACCTTATTCGTATAACCATATTCAGCGACACTTTCACCAGACAATCAATCCTGAAATAAAGGAAGTTGTCTTCGATATCAGAAATGCCACTCTACATACCGAGGATATCATTGATTTTGGCTGGATTACCGACCATTCAAACAAAGGGATAGATGTGAGTCTTCTCTATGACAATGATATGGAAAAACAAATACAAACCTTATATCGGCTTAATCCAGAGATTTCAGCTTTTAATCGACGAACCATCAATTAGCGTCAGATAAGGATGTATTACGTCGCGCCTCGAACAGGATCATGCCTCTCAATTCCCAGTCAGAATAACGTGAGCAGAAAACCAGGGTAAGACACCCTAACCCCGTTATTCCTGATCAATTTATCAGCATTACATCAGTGAATTATTTTTCTTTCAGCAAATAAACCGGCAACAGAGCCCTTCGTAAACTTAACGTCTGATTATGGTAAATAGCAAGTCTGACCCCATCATTCACAAACAGTATGCTAATATAAACAGGCAACAATACAAGAATAGATAAAATTAATAATAACCGGGAACCGAATGCACCTGTTTCTACAGGTTTTCATGAACCCGGTAATTTCAAACCATAAATAATAAATTTATTAACTTACAGAGATATCTTATGTATAAAACGACTAGAATAATTTTAGGTGTAATCTTCCTGGCGATATCTGGACATGTCAGCGCTACCGACATCCCATGTGGTGAGCCCAAGCCACTGTCGGAAGCCTATAAGCTACATACTATTACAGTTTGGCAGGATTGCGATGATTTAACCTGGCACATTAAGGCCCATCAAGGCAAACTGGCCGGCACTATATACCTTTCTGATCTGGCGGTGATGTACAAAGATGAGATATCAAATACAAAAGCCAGCAAACTGACTTTGAACAATGGCGAGATGAAGGCGACGATCGATTTTGATATTGTTGTGCCTGAACCAGGCATGACCAAGGAATTCAGTTTTGCAGTACCGCTATATGCAAGAATGGTTATAGTGATGAACCCTGGATTAAAAGCAGCAATAAGATATGGCGACATTATTGACACATCAGGAATAACCAATTTAATTAATCCACCTGATGTCGACATGCACAGATCCAATGTAAAATAAACATTAGAAACAAAAAACGGGGTCAAACTTGACCCCGTTTTATTTGATAGAAGTATCTACCGTACTACGGAAAGACCAGTCCAACCCCATTCATTACCTTTACTTATTCAGGCCTAACTCCTCGAGCTTCTAATCTCTATACAAACTACTACAGGCAGTATTGATTTCTATAACCGCTTTTGAGCTTTCCACGCCAATCAGGTTCTCTAACAGGCAGGTATTGTATTCCATATTTCGTCTTGGCTTGCCTTTCTTTTCATAAATATCAAAACACGCTTGCCGGATATAATGTGTCGCCATATCAAGCTTGGCGCCTTGCAAGTGTCCCAGGATACAAAGATCAAACCCTTCCCGATCCGCAACTGCCGATGTAGGCACTGACGAACAAGATAAAATTAATATTACAAAGAAATATTTCATACTTGTCCCTGAACTAATGACTCATATTAACAGCTTATTGGTTTTCTCAACCCCATTACCTTGCCTTGGGCCATACAGCAATATTGATTTCTCCATTCACTTCTCTGAATGCGGCTTTCATTGTTTCTAACTCCAAAGGCGTTAATGTTTTTTTAACGATATCAAACACGCCATTGGGATCATCAGTATGAATGAAGATATTCATTTCTTCAGCGCCTAATTCGTGACCCTCTACCTTGTGTTTATCACCTAACAGCGTTATTAACTGTAATTCAATCGAAAGAAGACGATCAAAGTCCTCTATTTCTGCAGTTGGAAATTGTAATGTTAGTTGGTATTTCATATATTCTGGCATAAAAATAAGTAAGTAATGCCTATGATATTAGCATATTATTAAAAGGGGTTATATTTGCAATATCAGGGAATAGTGCTCTGTAACCCTGTTTACACGCTTGATAATCAAACAGTTTTAATACGGATACTTTTGTGACAATTCCGTGATTACCCAATGACAAATTTGTAATAGTATTTACTAAATAGAAGCTCTTTATTAACACAACTTAATTGATAACGGTGAGATATGACTAATTTAACTGGAAAATTACTGATCCTGCTTACACTGATAATGAGCATTTCTACTTATGCATTTACCAGCTCAGCTGATGATAGCACGCCGATGGAGACCAGGAACAATCAATCCATGACACACCACACAGCGGCAAAGGATACCAGCATGAAATTTGTTAAGCCGTCAAAAGAGGAGTTACAAAAAACGCTGACCCCTTTGCAATATAATGTTACCCAGGAAGAAGGTACCGAACGACCCTTCAAAAATGAATACTGGGACAATAAGCGTGATGGAATTTATGTTGATATTGTGTCAGGCGAACCCTTGTTCAGTTCTACGGACAAATACAAGTCTGGAACCGGATGGCCCAGCTTTACAAAACCGATTACAGATAATGCAATTGTTAGCAAGAAAGACAATAAGTTATTCTTTTCTCGCACAGAGATCAGGAGCCCGATTGCCGACTCCCACCTGGGACATGTGTTTGATGATGGACCAGAACCAACAGGAAAACGTTATTGCATGAACTCTTCTGCAATGCGTTTTATTCCAAAAGAAGATTTAAAGTCAGAGGGTTACTCTCATCTAATAAAACTGTTTTCCGGGATCTGAACCCGGATCAAAGAACAATTACTTGCGAAAAAAGCTAATAAGTAACGTCAGGCCAGTTAGAAGTCCAATCGCGAGTAATGCCATGGCCATGCGGTTTAATTCCGCTGTGACCAATTCACTGCCCAGGAATAATTGAGGTCAAATCTCCCATTTCCTAAAAATAATATTTCTGCATGGGAATTGAAATGCCTGACTCCATCACTACTCATCAATTCACATTTTCTCTCCATAAATGTAAAAATAGACTTGCCCCCTTTTTTCCTTTTACGTTACGGTCTATAGAATGAACAGAAGGAATTTTCTAACATTACTTGGCACATCAGGGATCGGACTGACTGCCTGCACATATCTTCCAGATGATGGATTTTTTAACCCTTGCCTGGAAAACATCAAAACGACGGGGCTCCTTGAGCATGAGCTTGTTAAAAAAGCCTGGCTTGATATCGACCCATCGCTATACCGTGATTGCCATGTACACCTGATAGGGACAGGTGACAATAACAGCGGTATCTGGATTAATCCGGAAATGATGTCATTACTGCATCCGGTAAAATATTTGCAATTCAAGTTTTATCTCGATGCATCCTGTGTCAATGATAACGGCTCCAATGACGACGAATACATCAAACGATTAAACAAGCTAATGGCTGCCTTTCCACCCGGGGCAAAATCTCAATTACTCGCATTTGACTATCATTATGATGACCAGGGGCATCCCGTAAAAGCACTCTCACCATTTAAAACACCAAATGAATATGCAGCAAAAATTGCTGCAACCTTTCCGGATCGTTTTGAATGGACAGCGTCTATACACCCTTATCGTGCAGATGCCATTGAAAAACTTGAGTGGGCAATAAAAAATGGTGCTCAAGCAGTAAAATGGTTGCCGGCCGCGATGAACATTGATCCAGCCTCACCACGATGCAAGCAGTTTTATGAAACACTCGTAAAATATAATCTGCCATTGCTGGCACACACAGGCGAAGAGCAAGCAGTTGATGCTGAAGAGTTACAGGCTCTTGGAAACCCCTTATTGCTCAGAAAACCGCTGGACCAGGGTGTCAAAGTCATAATGGCACATTGTGCCAGCATCGGCACCAATATTGATATCGATACACCAGCCAATAAAAAGGAAGTGGAGAGTATTAAATTATTTGCCAGACTAATGGATGATCAAAGCTACGAGGGTCTTTTGTTTGGTGATATATCGGCTATTACACAGGTAAACCGTACACAAAAAGCACTCGAAATGATTTACACAACAGACGACTGGCATCATCGTCTGGTGCAGGGTTCAGATTACCCGTTACCGGGAGTAATGCCTCTAATCTCACTGTCATCATTTACCAATCGAGGCTATATAAAACAAAACGAGGCAGATGTTCTCGCTGCAATCAGGCGATACAACCCCTTATTGTTTGATTTTGTGCTGAAACGCACCATCACAGTCAATGGCAAATCTCTTAAACCATCGATATTTGAATCTGCAGAAGTGTTCAGGAGAGAGAAAACGATTTAAAGGAAAACGAGGTCAGGTCTCCCAAATCCCGTACATAATATTACCTGAATGGGAATGGAAAGACCTGACTCCGTTACCTTGAGTGTGTTTCTGTAAATTAAGCGAATTTGGTTCGTAATTTGCCGTTGCGTTTACGGTCAGTCTTTATGGGCTTTTGACTGGAAAGTTCGACTAACACCTGATCAGCTGCCTGCATCCCGGTTTTTTGCCCATCAGCAAAACTCAATGGCGCAACTAGCATGGCTGCAAAGAATGCGGATATTAATAATGTACGGTGAATTATAATAAGCTTTTCCATCTTCATACCTGACTCCCTCTTGTTTTTATAATGACAGATCTGTTTTAAGTGCAGATTCATTTAGAACTAATCGATCTACATTTATATCAATTTGGAATATGTTAAATATTCTCCTCATTTAACAATCGAGTGTCAAACATTATGTAAAAAATAAATTGGTAATTTAGATAGCCTTTATTAATCAATCTCTTACTGAGCAGCACCTGACGGTATAAACAAACTAAATCGTATATAGAATAATACTCGTTATAAATTTTATTGATAAACAACAATGATGGGCACATTAATATATTGAACGAGTCTAAATATCGTGTTTATTCATACAGATAGATTGGTGGAAATTCAAACAGCCAGAGTAACGACGTTACCGGGGCCAGGCCGTTCAAATGAAAACCGAGTGTTTAGAATGACTCGTTATTAAAGAACCGATGTTTCTCGTACGACTAAAAGCCACTTGCACAAATCAACTCGTAATTGATTTCTTGCATCACGAGGGGAATGAATAATTCCAACATTAAACATTAAAAAATAACGAGGTTATACCAGATGAAATCACTCAAATATTTATTCGCTACATTATTACTTTCTGTTGCAAGCACTTCTTTTGCTGCGTGCCCACAGAACCTGTCAGTACAAGGGACTGTAGACTGCATTATCAGTGAGGCTGCCGCAGAAGTTCAGGATGATTTCAAATGGGATTCTGTTGCATCTGTTGAAAGCAACGATGCGGGTATTTCTGACCGTGCTCTGACGTTTGTTGCATTTGACGACGAGTAATAATATTCAGTTAAAATAAAAGGCTTACCATCGTGTAAGCCTTTTATCTCAAGAATGAAAGCCTAACAATTTATTACTTGTGAATTTTACCTGGGTCGAGCTCATTCATTATTCTATTTCTTATCTAGAAACATTAATTCCAAAGGTTCGGGTACCTTGATCCCAAAACCCTGAACATAATCCACGCCTATTTCTTCAAGCACCTTCATAATCTCATTATTTTCTACAAACTCTGCTACGGTCTTCATCCCGAGTACATGACCTATTTGATTAACGGCTGTAACCAACTCCTTGTCAATCAGGTTGGTAGAAATACCCTTGACGAAACTTCCATCTATCTTTAAAAAATCAACAGGAAGAACTTTTAAATACGAAAATGAACACATACCACTACCAAAATCATCAAGCGCAAAAAGGCACCCTAATGCTTTCATGGCTTCGATGAAATTAATCGCATTCGCCATATCGGAAATAGCCGCTGTTTCAGTGATCTCGAAGCAGATAACTTCTGGCGGAATTGAGTACACTTGCAATTTAAGTTTCACAAAATCCAGCAACGCCTGATTACCAATACTGTCGCCGGACAAATTAATATTAAATAAATATTGATTGATTACTGACTTGTCAGAATATTTATTATTTATTTCTGCCGATATAGCAGAAAACAACTTTTGTATTACCCATTTATCAATATCTGTCATTAACTTATAACGCTCAGCAGCAGGAAGAAAGGCATTAGGTGAAAGTATCTCACCTTGTTCATCTATCATGCGCAATAGTATTTCCACATGTGATTTTTCATCTTTCCCCCTGACAACCGGAACAATAGATTGATAATACAAACAAAATCTGTCTTCTTTAAGCGCATCTTTAATTTTGTTTAACCACTGAGCTTCCCCTTTTCGGCGCAACATATCAGAATCAGTCGATTCAAATACATGTATATTATTCCTGCCTCGTTCCTTGGCTGCATAACAGGCTATGTCAGCAGAGGTTAATATTTCTGCAGCACTATCACTATCTTCATCAATGGCGACCATGCCGATACTTACACCAATTTCAAAAGACTTTTCCCCCCAATTAAATCGATAATTCACAACACTTGTTTTCAGTTGCTCAACGATACCTTTTGCCTTCTCTATTGAACAACCCGCAAGCAATAAACCAAATTCATCTCCACCCAGTCTTGCCAACACATCCGAATGCCGTGTTTTTGATTTGAATAAACTACCAATTTGTTTTATCAGCTCATCACCTGCAACATGCCCACAGGTATCATTAACTATCTTAAACTGGTCCAGATCAAGATAGCACAAGACATGATCCAGCTTTTCGTTCTTTGCTGTTTCCAACATCATTTTTAGCTGTCTTTCAAATTCCTGACGATTATAAAGACTCGTCAACCAATCGTGACTAGCCTGATAGGAAAGTTGCCGCTCCATTTCTCGCGCCATTCCAACATCCTGTATAACGACGACCACACCCACGACTTCACCGGTATGACTTTTAATCGGGGATGCGAACACAGTTACGTCCATTTCGATACCATTAGTAGAACGTAAACCACAGCCTGTTTTTATTTGATTTTCACCTTCATTTTCCAGGCAATTTTTGATGGGCACATCCATCAGAGACCCTGTCCGATCATTAATAAAAATTATCACATCACTTATCAACCGCCCTGTAACTCTATCAATTGAATAACCCAGCATTTTCTCAGCCGATTTATTCAGAGATTGAATACGTAATTTCTGGTCTGTAGTAATAACCGCTTCATGCAAAGAT
>JAUWSG010000036.1 GCA_030610155.1 Gammaproteobacteria bacterium | reverse complement strand
ACTATGCAGTGGTTTATGGATGAAATCGGGCTGATATGGCAGCCGCTAGTCCTGGGGTCACTTGTTGTGGGGGTGATATGTGCAATCCTTGGCAATATCATTGTCAGGCTGGCCTGGCGAATGCACGTCATCAGAAACTGGAAAGCGCGAAAAGCAAGAAAACTGCGTAAGCAACAAGAACCTTAAACCTTTTTACCACGGGGGACACGGGGAAAGATCTTTTATTTTAAGTTCCTTCACCTTTTGGGTGAAGAAGAAAATCCTCTTTTTTCTCCGTGACCTCCGTGGCAAAATATTTTTTTAAGATCTTGTCCCCGTGCGCCCCGTGGTAAAAGGTCTTCAGTCCACAGTTTTTATCATGCCATCTTCGATAGTCAATACTCGGTCCATACGTGATGCCAATCCAGGATCGTGAGTGACGACGACAAAACTGGTATTGAGTTCCTTATATAATTCCAGCATTAGCGCATAAACACGTTCAGCCGTTTTGTGGTCCAGATTACCGGTTGGTTCATCTGCCAGAATACAACGCGGTTCGGTCACCAATGCCCTTGCAACCGCGGTGCGCTGTCTTTCACCACCAGATAATTCGCTCGGTTTATGCTCCAGTCGTTGATCCAACTCGACTCGGCCCAGTATTTCAACCGCTTTTTTCCTTGCCTCTGCCGGCGACATCCCGCGGATCAACAGCGGCATGCAAACATTCTCCAACGCCGTGAATTCCGGTAACAAATGATGGAATTGATAAACAAACCCCAGCACCTTATTACGCACATTGCCACGTTCTGCTTCGCCCATTGATGAGAATTTCTGCCCCATCACTTCAACAGATCCACTGGTCGGTATATCCAGTCCGCCCAATAAATGCAGCAACGTCGACTTTCCTGATCCTGAACTACCTACAATCGCAACACGTTCGCCTGCATTAATTTCCAGGTTGATGTCTTTAAGCACATTGACATTCAAACCGCCTTCACTAAAGGTTTTAACCAGATTACTACTTTTTAAAATTGGAATCTGACTACTCATACCTGAGTGCCTCGGCAGGTTGTGTCCGTGATGCATTCCATGCTGGATAGAGTGTCGCGAGAAAACTGATCACAAAAGAGATCGAACATATTAAATACACATCATTCCAATGTAAATCAGATGGGAACTCACTGATGTAATAAACATCTGCAGGCAAAAATTGCGTTCCGAACATCTGTTCGATCATCGGCACAACGGTTTCCACATTGAGCGCCAGTGAAACGCCCCCCAACATACCTAACAAGGTTCCGATGGTCCCAATAATGGTCCCCTGCACCAGAAAAATACCCATGATACTTCCGGGTGAGGCACCTAATGTTCGTAATATTGCAATTTCTGTTACTTTATCTGTCACTAACATGACAATCGTTGAGACAATATTAAATGCGGCAACCGCAACTATCAGCATCAAAATTAAAAACATCATACGTTTTTCTATTTTTAATGCGCGAAAGAAATTGGCATGTTGACGAGTCCAGTCACTCATCAAATAATCACCCGGTAAATCCTTGACCAGCTCTCGCGTCACTTGAGGCGCAGAAAACATATCACTTAATTTCATTCTGATACCAGTGACTGCATCCCCCATGCGAAACACTCGTGCCGCATCTTCGATATTTAATAACGCCAGCGCATTATCATATTCATACATCCCCACCTCAAATATGCCAACAACAGTAAATCGCTTTAATCGCGGTAAAATACCCGCTGGCGTCACCGTTGCCATAGGGACAACCAGGGTCACTTTGTCACCGCGTAATACACCGAGTGATCGCGCCAGGTCCTTGCCCAGGACAATGCCAAACTCACCAGGAATTAAATCATCAATCGAGCCGAACAACATCATGTTGCCGACCTCGGAAACAGCCGGTTCTAATGAGGGTGAAATGCCCCGGATTAAGGTTCCACTGACCTGTTGTCCGCTGGTCAGCATCCCTTCCGCTTTTATATAAGGTGCCACACCCAGTACATCATCGCGGTCTGCTGCTATTTTCGCCAAAACTGGCCAATTCTCCAATTTTCCGTCATAACCCAACAGCATCGCGTGAGAAGCCATGCCTAAAATACGCTCACGTAATTCTTTTTCAAACCCATTCATCACTGACAACACGGTAATAAGCGCTGTGACACCCAGCGCAATACCCAGCATGGATATCAGTGAAATAAATGAAATAAAGTGATTACGGCGTTTGGCGCGGGTATAACGCAAACCGATATAAAAAGGTAGTGGTCTAAACATGGAAAGTCGTTTAATAACTCAATTAGTGAAGGTTGTGTGTTTTGTACCAGTCCCGTTTGAAGGAAAAAATAATAACACGAAAACCTGATATTAACCACGGGGAGCACGGGTAAAAGGATCGAAAGAATGTTTTTTGCCACGGACGAATACATGGATGTATGAAGGTAGGGCAACGCAGGACGCAGTTGCCGAGGTCACGGAGAAAAAGGGAAAATTGTACCCCTCTACCAAAGGGAGAAGGGACTTAAAATAATAAAATGTTTTCTCCGTGACCTCCGTGGCTAAGCAATCTTTTTCGTGAATTGAATTGATCAGAAAAATAAACTTACCATTTTTTACCAGCCAGGTTAGGCTGAATAGTAGGCTGAACAGACACAAGCAGGAATTAACGGCTTATTTCTGCCAGAATGATTTGTTATAAATTTTGGAATGAATTAACAGAAGGTACTGATGCTTTTTCTATTAACACTGTGCTATTGCTGCGTTACCTGTTGAATCAACTCTACCAACTTCTGAATAATACCGAAAAGATCATTGTGGCTTTACTGTATAGCCATGATTGATATTGATCTTTTCACTGCTTGATAATTTTAAATATACTCTTCACTGCCACTACCACCTAGAGAAATATCACCCGCCTCCGCCATGTGCCGTGCAATAGTCAATATTTCTTTTTGTGCGTATTCTACCTCGCTCAATCTAACCGGACCTTTCGCTTCAAGGTCCTCACGTAGCATTTCCGCAGCACGTTTAGACATATTACTGAAGAATTTTTCTTTCAACTTATCGTCTGATCCTTTCAGAGCCATTATAAGAGAGTCCGAAGAAATTTCACGTAACAATGATTGTATGCCGCGGTCACCCACATAACTGAGGTTGTCAAAAACAAACATCAGATCCTGTATTTTGTCACCCAGCTCCGTATCGACTTCCTTAATATTATCCATAATTTCCGATTCAATGGAGCTATCCATGGAATTCAGGATATTTGCGGCTGTTTTTATTCCTCCTACACTGGCAGACTTTATATTAGACTGACCTTCAAAATGCTTTTCCATGATGCCATTTAATTCCTGTAATGCAGTCGGCATGATGCCATCAATGGCTGCGATTCGCATTATCACGTCAACACGCGTGATATCCGGTAACTGGCCAAGCACATCACCCGCCTGATCATTGTCAAGATAGGCCAACACAATAGCAATTATTTGTGGATGTTCATTACGTATCAGTTCTGCCACTGCCCGGGAGTCCATCCATTTTAGAGTTTCCAGGCCTTTTGTGTTGCCACCCAGCAGAATACGATCAATTACTTTTGTTGCTTTACTTTCCCCCAGCGCAGACACGAGCATACCGCGAATGTAATCATCTTTACCGAGACCAATCGGGGTATGTTTGTCTGCAGTGCGTAAAAAATCAATGACGACATGATCAACCTGTTCCTTCGAAATATTGCTGATTTCCGACATAGCAATACCGACTTTCTGCACCTCTTTCGGGTCCATATGCGTTAAAACTTTCGCCGCATTTTTTTCTCCCAGGCTTAACAGAAGAATTGCCGCTCGTTCCAGTCCATTCATCTTAAAACTCGCTTTTTATTCATGAGATACCCAGCTTTTGACAACCTGCGCCACCAGTTTGGGGTCCTGTTCAGCCGCTGTCTTAACGACGGTTACATTATCGCTATCATGCTGCGCAGATAAATGTGACGTGCCCTGCGGCCCTGCCGCCATTGCAGCCGCTGGCATTCCAGTTGCAGCGGGCTCTTGATTTGTCCCCTCTTTACCGATACGTGTGAGTGAACGCATGACAGGTTTAAGCACGCCAATCAATAATACAAGCACCAGAACACCACCGATAACATTTTTCACTACATCGCTAAACCAGCCCTGCTGCCAAATTGATTTTTCGGGCAAAGGTTCCGGCTCAGCGGGTACTGAAAATGCAGCATTGATGATCTTAACACTGTCCCCTCGTTGGACAGTGTAACCAACCGCCTCTTTTACCAATTGTGTGAAACGCTCCATTTCTTCTGGTGAATAATTACTTCTGCTAACAGTACCATCTGTACTTATGATTTTTTTATCATCAATTACAACTGCAACGGACAGTCTTTTAACGTTACCCATAGCAAAACGGGTATGGCTTATGGTTTTGTCCAACTCAAATTTTTCTGTACTTCGACGGCGGCTGTTAACCGCTTGTGATGCATTCTCTACAATTTTACCTTTTGAACCAGGTTGATTGGAGGCGGCTTCAGATACACCTTGTGGATTTGCTGATGTACCCTCCTCCATGATCTCAGCACTACGTAAAACAGACGAGTCCGGGGTAAATAATTCCTGGGTTTGTTCCGAAACGGTGAAATCAACAACAGCCGTTACCTGCGCACTTATTGCATCAGCACCGACGATCGGCACCAAAATACCTTCAATACGCGATATATAACTTTTTTCCAGGTTTTGAGTGTATTTCAACTGTGATGCTGATATCCCATCTACATTGTCTTTAGACGTTAACAAACGACCGTTTTGATCAACGACAGTCACATTTGAAACCTTCAAATCAGGCACACTTGAAGAAACAATATGAGTAATTGCCATTACCTGTTCTTCTTCCAGCATACGCCCTGAATACAGGCTGACAAGTACAGAAGCGCTTGGTTTTCTCCTGTTACGCAAGGAAGCTGATTGCTTTGGAATCGCTAAATGCACACGTGCAACCTGAACATTAGCAAGTGCCATCACTGACCTTGACAGTTCCACCTCCAGAGATCGCTGAAACCGTGCCGTTTCCATAAACTGACTTACCCCGAATCCCTGTGGCCCATCCAGCATCTCGAATCCGGATGCGATACCTTGAGGTAGCCCTTGAGAAGCAAGTTGCATACGAATATTGTGCACATCTGCCGACGGTACAAGAACAGTCCCCGTCCCGCCCAACTGATAACGCACGGATTGTCTCTGTAATGCACCAATGACAAGCCCGGAGTCTTTTTCCGAAAGACCACTAAACAATAACGCCATATTAGGTGTAATTGACCACATTACAATCGCCACACCTACGGCAACACTGGCCGCCAATGCAATAAACAGCCCCAGTTGACGTATTGCAGTCAAATTTGTAAAACCAACAAACTGTGTCGTAAATAATTTGGATTCGGATGCTGCCATATTTCCCACCTGATTTAATATACAAACTCTATCATTCGTACTTCATATAATAATTACTTAACCTGCTTTGGCATTATTTCCTGATAGGAAGCAACGGCAACCATCTTGTTACGTACCGGTAACATTGCCTGATTTGATTGCTTGAGGTGTAAGACATTTAGAAAAAAAGTAAACCAATCAGCAATCCGTTCTTTTTCAATCAACTCGAACATTGTTTCTTTGCGGGTATTGGTGAGCGCACAGCCGTGCGCCGCTACCCGTTTCTGGGGGTGCGTACAGGATAGGACGAGTTGCCTGGAAAGCTGATTGAATGTCTGGAACACACCTGATAATGCCGGTGCGCCGACTAACGTGCTCTGACCCATCAAACAAATTGCTCCTTCGTTTATTTAGTAGTGACTTGTGTACCACTAAAACAGAGCAATATTTGTGCCTAAAGTATGTTACTCAATAATAACAAAGGCTTATGGGGTATGATTTTCTGAGTTATAACAAAATGTCAATTTCTTGGCATACTATCGCCACGATGAATGCCGTGTTTGCGCAGTTTTTCAACCAATGTCGTACGCCGCATATTTAAACGTTTCGCCGCATGAGCAACGACGCCACCCGCTTCTTCCAATGCCTGTTTGATCAAGGTAAATTCCATATCATTGAGATGCTCTTTCAGATTCAAGCCATCCCGAGGTAGCCGTGGCGCATTATTTAATTCAACCGGTGCAATGACCTGTTCAAACTCTACCGGCCGGGTATCTTTGCTTTCTGCCAATGCCTGAAATTTTTCAGGCAAATCCGAGACATCAACAATACCGTATGGGTGCATAATGATCAGCCGTTCTATCAGGTTTGACAGTTCCCTGACGTTCCCTGGCCAGCGGTACTGGCAAAGTGCCATCATCGCGCTGGGTGTAAAACGGATTGAACTACGTTTTTCATGTTCAAGACGTTTGACCAGCTCATTGACCAGAAGTGGAATATCATCAATTCGATCCCGCAGCGGCGGCATGTCAATGGGAAACACATTTAAGCGGTAATACAAGTCTTCACGGAATGTATTTTGTGAAATCATTTTTTCCAGATTTCGATGAGTCGCCGCAATAATTCTCACATCGACCTCAATCGGCTTATTACTACCAACCCGCTCAAAGGTACGCTCCTGCAGAACGCGTAATAATTTCACTTGCATCGGCATACTCATGTCGCCGATTTCGTCCAGGAACAATGTGCCCCCGTTTGCCAGTTCAAAGCGCCCCTGACGGGCACTTATCGCCCCGGTAAATGCGCCCTTTTCATGGCCAAATAATTCGCTCTCCAGTAATTCAGCCGGTATGGCACCACAATTAACAGGTACAATCGGACCATTCCTGCGATCGGAATGATAATGGAGGTTACGTGCAACAACCTCTTTACCGGTACCGGATTCGCCCAGAATTAATACCGTGGCACTTGAATTAACCACCTGTTCCATTAACTTACGTACGCCTCTAATGGCACGGCTGTTACCGACCAGGCTTCTGAATAATTCGACATTTCTGCCACTGACTGGCCTCTGATCAGACAAGCGAAAAATATGCGCCTGCTGTAATGCGTCTGTTAAGTGAGAATAGGTCAGCGGTAAATCCAGCAAACGAAATGCTTCAGCAATAGTCTCAGATGGAATTTTAACCTTACGCTCCTTTTCTACAAGAAATAGCAAAGGTATGCCGGCATTCCACTGATTCATTTCATGGCACAAATCCAGTTGATCCTGATCTGAACTACAATGGCCCAACAGGATCGTATCCAGATCCTCCAGCTTTTCAGCCTCTGTACGCCAGTCACTACTCTGGGCAACCACCACATTGCTATAACCAATAAACTCCAGGATAGACAATATTTTCCGGCGATATTCCAGGTTGTCTTCAACAAGAATAACCGTCGCAGATTCTGTCATTTCAACTAGCCCTCTCCCAAGAACAGCATGTAATAAGATAATTATGTTTGAATGTTGATAACTGACTTATGTGTTACCTGACATAACATGTTTTGCCTGACTTAATGTCACGAGGCATTAAACCCATAAAACGTCAAATATTAGTCATTTAAGAATAAGTTAAGCACGCTTATGCGCTAATGTCAAAATCTCGGCACCTATTTTTGTAATTATTTTCCCAAAACAGTATATAAGGAGGTACTTAATTAGATATTGAACAGGGCTGGCGCCCAAGACCGCTTAAATTGCAGGGTTAGCGACGGGAAAGTGCGATAGCACGACGATGATGGCGGAAAATGAGCTTTTCAATCCATTCTTCCACACCTGTGCTTAAACTATCAAACTCAGAGGTGATTTTGTATCCCCCTTCGACCCTGGTAACTGATTTGACCAAAGCCGGCAATATGACGGGATTAGGATATTTCACTTTCAGGTACAACTGGACATGAATGTAGTCACCAATATCCAGTGCCTGCCTGTCTATCCACTGGATGCCGTCTGCACTTAATGACATCTTTGTGGCCGCAGGGATAGTTAACGAGTTCAATAACAATTGTCCCACCATATCCATGAGAAAATTGACTTTGGCATCCAGACGCATAAGCTGCTGCGCATGCACACCCTGTGGATCATCATTTTCGTGATGCACCTCATCAAGTGAACAAATAACTTTTAATGTCTCTTCATTTTCATTCTGGATAGCAAGCAACACTGCCGAATCCGGTTTTGAGTTAAGTGCATTCCAGGAAAGCGGCAGACAATCTTCATAGACAGGTCTGCTGTCTATTGACTCAATAGAATTATTTTTCATAAATACATCTTAGACTAATAGGAATCTAGCACCAGCACTAAATATCAGGTTATCCGGAATGAGAATACGTTTGATATCCCGCCTGACCCACGAAGCTTCATCGGCACTTACAGGCAAGAAAATGATTAGTCGTCAAAAAAAATTCTGCGGGCTGCAGTCAAGGGAAGATGAGTTGTAAGTGCACGAATATAAAGAATTTTTAATTTTGACGTTTGCCTAAAGTTCCTTCATCCAGGCCCGATAAGATAAAGAGCAAGATGTAAAAACCCGGAGTACTGAATATGCCTATAGACCCAGACGTAGCTTCAAAGCTGAATCAGCTTGAAATCAATTTATTAACTTTACCCGTCGTAGACATTAAACGTGTTGAAAGTATTAAAAGGCTGGTCGAACTGGGCGAGTTTAAAATCGATATAATCCGTACAGCAGATAAATTTATGGAATTCGAACTACAACTTGCCAGTTAGGAGATTTTGACATGCACCTGGCTAAATCATTGACAGATACTACAAGCTTCCTTGAACAGAAAATCACGCTTGTTAGTGATGTAACATCCTGCCACACACACCTGATCGGGTCTAAACAGTGAACCCTTCACCAGATCATGACGTTAACTATCCCGGATATCAAACATAAGCAACAATACGAAACAATTTCTGATCCTGTTCAGATCAAAGCCTTCCTGAAGAAAATCATGGACAGTCGCATATTATTGTCCGTTACAATTCCAGGTGACAATGATGTTTATAATAGTACAATAAATTCAATCGATAACGACAATCATCAGATCAAAATTGATCAACTACACCCAAAACACGAGCATACAAAATTACTTCAAAAAAAAGAATTAACCGTCTTTGCCGTCATCGAAGATATCGACCTGAGTTTTACCAGTGCATTGGTCGATGTAAATGACCAGTCTGACACACCCTGTTACACACTCTCTTTCCCCCTAAATATTAAATATTACCAAAAGAGATCATCTTATCGTGTACAAATTATTCGCTCCCTTTCCATACCAGTAAAACTGACTTATAAATCAGGCGAAATAATTGAAGGCGAACTGGACAATATTTCTCCCGAGGGAATGCGCATCCGCTTTGCTGATAATTTGCCAAACACGATGAAAAATGAAATATCAATTCCGAAATGCGAATTTGAGCTGCCTGACGATGGTTATATATTATGTAGTGTTGAACTTCGACATGTTGTACATGGAGAAAATGGAGATGTGAGTTATATAGGCATTCGATTTCAAAGCCTGCCTCCCCCCGAGCAAAGATCAGTCAATCGCTTTGCCACCTCTATTGAGCGAAAACTCAGACGACGAACACCAACGTAGCTTGTGCCCGCACTCGGATGTACACATACAGCTTGATTTTTATCACCGCAAAGAAATATTTTAGAAAAAACTTTGCGTACTTTGCGCCTTTGCGGTTGATATCGCTCTAGTTCCGTCTCCAGGCATGAAATTTTTTCAATATGCTCAATAATTTTTTCGGAGCATGTTTTCTCTTCCAGTTACCTGCCACGTATTTATTTGATTCTGCCAATGTAGGATAGATATGTATAGTGCCCAATATTTTATTCAGACCAATATTGTATTTCATTGCGGTCACGAATTCTGCGATGATGTCAGAAGCATGCGCGCCCACGATGGTGACACCCAGTATTTTATCCTTTCCCGGCACAGTTAACACCTTTACCAGGCCATGCGCCTCATTATCTGCAATTGCCCTGTCCAGATCATCTATACCATACGTCGTTAATTCATAGGCAATAGACTTTTGTTTTGCATCTTTCTCATTCAACCCAACACGCGCCACTTCCGGATCAGTAAACGTTGCCCAGGGTATAACACGATAATCGACCTTGAATTTTTTTAATGGACTGAACAAGGCATTAACAGAGGCATACCACGCCTGATGCGATGCAACATGCGTAAATTGATATGGACCGGCAACATCACCGCACACATAGATATTTGGGTAATTAGTACGGAGAAATTCATCATTTTCAATGGTACCATTACTGGAAAGTTGTATTTCCAGACCATCAAGACCAAATCCTTTTGTATTTGCCTCTCGACCTAGCGCCAGCAAGACCAGATCAAATTCCACCACAACTTCTTTGTTTTCCCTTCCCGAACAGGTGAGTTTCTGCGTATCGCCCTCTTTCGAAAAGTACTTTGCGGTATGGCCTGTTAATATATTTATACCATCTTTTTCAAAACTCTCTTTTACAATATCTGAAGCATCAACATCTTCAGCAGGTAAAATTGCCTCTCCTCTTTGAACCAGCGTTACCTGGGAACCGAAACGTTGGAATGACTGAGCAAGCTCACACCCTATTGGCCCGCCTCCCAACACAAGCAAACGTGCAGGCAATTCACGAATATCCCAGAGAGTATCGCTTGTCCTGTATTCCACCTGATCAATCCCGGGTAGATCCGGTACTCTGGGCCGCCCACCTGTTGCGATAATAATATTTTTAGTACTTAACGTATTGCCATTTACCTCTACAGAGTAAGGTGTAATTATTTTTGCCTCACCCTGAATGCATTCCACACCCAACTTCGTGAACCGCTCCACAGAATCATGTGGTTCAATTTTTTTAATGACCTGCTGAACACGCTCCATAACATCCGGGAAATCAAACTCGACAGTAGTTGATTTAAAGCCAAACTCCTGTGCTCGGCTGGCATAAGACAACATTTTTGCAGACCGAATCAAGGCTTTGCTGGGTACACAACCGGTATTCAGGCAATCCCCTCCCATCTTGTGCTTTTCGATTAATGCTACTTTAGCTTTTACAGCGGAGGCGATTAAAGCGGAAACCAGCCCACCTGAACCAGCTCCAATAACTATCAAATTGTAATCAAATGATTTTGGCTTCGTGTATTTTTTCAGATAACGACGACTTTTCACATACTCAATTGATTTTTTCGCGATCAAGGGGAAAATGCCCAGCAATGCAAATGAACCCAGTAATGCTGGTGACAATATTCCCGACAGGCTTTCAATCTTTCCTATTTGAGTGCCGGCATTTACAAATACAACCGTGCCCGCCAGCATTCCTATCTGACTCACCAGATAATATTTAATAACCGAAATAGGTGTCAGCCCCATTACAAGATTAATAATGAAAAACGGAAATACAGGTATCAACCTCAAGGTGAATAGATAAAATGCGCCATCTTTTTTTATACCTTCATTAATGGCGACCAACTTGTCACCAAATTTATTCTGAATATAATCACGCAGAATAAATCGTGACACCAGAAAGGCACAGGTTGCACCTATCGTGCTTGCGAATGAAATAACAATCAAACCCACGGTAAGCCCGAATAATGCACCACCCGCCAAAGTCAATAAAGTTGCTCCTGGCAACGATAAAGCAGTCGTCGCAACATAAATAATAAAATAAATCGCAATCGTCTGAACTTTATTATCCTGATAATATAGCTCAAAAGCTTTTTGTTGTGACTTGAAATATTCCAGCGTTAAATAATCCCCCAGACCAAATTGAAAAAAACTGAATGCCAGTATCGCAATAAATATTAGCAATATCAGTTTTGGAATTAATGATTTCATTTAATTTATTCCTGTTAATTCAACTTCAGGTCAAGTGTTGACAGTCTTTTGATATCTTCTGGACGATCAACATCCCAGAATGTTTCATGTTCATACAATTTCCAGTCCAGCGCCAATATCTTTTCTCTGGTTTGTTCATACACATCAGCACCGCCCCAGATTATATCTTCAAATAGAGTTGAGGAAAATTTTCGCAGACCTAGCAAAACATAACCACCGTCTTCGGCTGGTATAATTGCCGCCTCATGGCCATTTTGTAATTTACCAACAATCATCTCTATATCGGAGTGTGTCAACATCGGGCAATCCGTACCAATGATCAGCGCAACATCATTACTGACGAGGGTTTCCTTGAATGCAAATGCCATTCGTTCCCCGAGATTATTGCCTGTTTGTTGAAATAATTGAAGTGAATAATTTTCTGACATTCTGAAAAAAAACTCATCTTCTGCCGACGGTGTACACCACAAATTGACTTGATAAAGGGATGAGCGCACAGCAACTTTTATGCTATGTTCAGTCAGCTTCTTATGTGTGTCAGCAGCACCCTGCGGCCCCAACAAAGGAATTAAACGGGTTTTGACATACCCCGGCACAGGGGCTTTTGCAAATATGATCAATGTAACGCGAGAATTCATACAAAAGCAGACCGGATTTAATTTAGTGCGCCGCCACAACTGCTGCCCTGCCCCGCAGTACAGCCATAACAGTGATCTTTAATACTGATTGCGCTTCCTTCCAGATTGATTTTTAATAAATCCTTTATGTGAACACGCGGCTTTTCTGTTGCGCCTAGTGAAAGTTCCAGCATTTGATTAAAATCACAATCATAAACAAATCCTTGCCAGTCAACACTGATCATTGTACGGCACATTACAGAACGTAAGTTCTCTACATTATGCGCACTGCGTAACAGCGACATATAATCTGCAAATTGTCCTTTGGAGATAAGTGTACTACCGAAGCGTTTGATCGGCATATTTGCAAGTGTATACAACTCATTAAACACGATCCCATATTGCTCACCGAGTTTCTTTTTATAATCCTTTTCCAGCACCTCCTGTGCCGGTGGCAATGTAGGGCCCACGGGATTGTAAACCAGGTTTAATTTCAAACCGGTTTCAGGCTTGCCATAACCCAGACTATTCAACTTTTTCAGGCCGCGGATACTTGAAGCAAATACACCATCACCACGTTGCTTGTTCACATTTTCTTCCAGGTAACAGGGTAATGACGCGACGACTTCGACACGATGCTCGGCAAGGAATTGCGCCATATCTTCAAAGCCGGGTTCTTCCAGAATCGTCAGATTACACCGGTCGATAATGTGAATTCCAAGCTTGTGCGCCTCGCGCACCAGTTTTTTAAAATAAGGGTTTAACTCCGGCGCACCACCTGTCATATCGAGTTTTTCAACTGTCGATTGTTTCATATAAGCAATAACAGCATCGATGGTAGCGCTATCCATTATTTCCTTTCGATTCGGGCTTGCATTGACATGACAATGTAGGCATTGCTGATTACATTTATAACCAAGATTAACCTGAAGTGAATCCAGCTTTGTTCTTCTTATTGCAGGAAAATCTGTCGATTCCAGTAAGGGTAATGTTGCATGCATTGCAAAGACTCCAAATACTAATTATTTTCAATATCTAACAGCAGACGCATCGAACATGTTTGCTGCACTCTGCGAATAGGTAACTCAGTACTTGAGGACGCACATGGTTTAGATTTATTACAAATATCCATCAAGGCGTGTTTCTTTATATTCTGCGCTCATGAAGAATAACGCATTTTTTATATTTAGAATAAATTGAATAATGTGGGGTTATAGATGATGAGGGAATACTTGGATATACTTGCCCGACATTCTCATAGGGGGCACACTGCCCTGATATCAGACCCTGTTTTTCATCTGCCCCGGTAGCTCAGCTGGATAGAGCAGTCGCCTCCTAAGCGACAGGTCGGACGTTCGAATCGTCTCCGGGGCACCACTTTCAACAAGTGCAATTTGCACGCTCCAATAAGTCACTGAATTTTATCAAATTATTTTCTTCTTAGAATCTTTTAGCAGTAATTTAAATGTACTTATATGTTTATATATTACCGCTTTAATAGCCTAATCCGTAGCGTCACGATAATATAAGATTATGTCGCGTTACTGGCATGGCGCTTTATTCAATAAAAATTGTAAGGTTATTTGGCGCCCATATGAGCAACATGTTGTCCTCATATTAAACAGAAACAGGGTCGTTTTCAGATGTCTATAAACAAGCAAAATCTTAATTTATTTGCTCAATTCAATTTTGATGAGTGGGCCAACCTCGCAACCAGTAACCCAGATGAATTTGAGCAGCGCCGCCAGAATTGTATCGAACAATTTATAGAACGTTATCCTGCGTCGAGGCAAAAACGACTACGTGGCATGCAATTTCGTATTGATATGGAGAGAAAAAGAGCCCGTACCCCAATGGGTGCATGCGTTAAATTATCTTCAATGATGTGGGATGCTGTAATGGGTGATGAAGGCCTTGTCTCCACAGTTAAATTGCTGGTTGACCCGGGTAATCATACCGACAACAATCCCAAACCAGGATTGCGAAAGCAGGAATCTGCCAAAATTCTTTATTTCAATAAAAATAAAGTTAAACATTAACATTCGTTTTTGCTCCAATCTTGTGCAATAAACATCCGGCTGAAACGCTAACGTCGTTTACCTACTCATGTGTTCGTTGTGTCACATACGACTTCTTGCTCTCTACCCAATAAACACTCTCATACTTTCCCAAACTCTATGGAAGTGGCAAGCATTAACAAGTTGTTTAGATATTGTTCATACAACAATGCGTTATTGAAAAAATTTGTGCATGTCTATCAAGTAAGCTTATAGCACTGACTATAAGTTATTGATGATTTCAGCTTGATTTAATCTAATTGCAGATAAATTAAATTTAATTAAAACTATTGATCTATTTCCTAGTCGTAATTAAAAAGAAAAGGTATAACTATATAATGTCAGCTGTCATGAATCTGACACAAATATTTCTTTTTTAGGCATTTTATTAAATCATGATCATGCTACATTGACCGTATTGATGGATTTGCCCCAATTTTTGGCGTAAATAGAAAGCTTTTGTAGCAAATATAAACGAGGAGACACCATTTTTATCTTTTGACTTTCATTTTTTTGTTGGCTTATTTTTTGCAGTCTACTTGAATATGATAGATAAATTGTCCTTAAAGACACAAAGAAATTGTGAATTTGGACGATAATTCAAGTAAGGACGAATAGTAAGCTCAAGACGCAACAATGTTTCATTAACAATGCATTATTTATTGTTTTAATGAACCATCTTAAAACGGAGAGGCGATGACCATGTCAATATTTACTCATTATACATCCCGTTACGAAGAGTCAAAAGAAGAAGAACTTACTCTGCAAGAATATTTGCAACTTTGTAAAAAGGACCCAATGGTCTACGCTACTCCGGCAGAACGCATGCTCAAAGCGATTGGCACACCCGAATTAGTCGATACAAAAAACGATCCTCGTTTAAGCAGACTATTCTCTAACAAGGTTATAAAGGTTTACCCTGCATTCAAGGACTTCTATGGTCTGGAAGACGTTATAGAGCAGATTGTGTCTTTCTTTCGACATGCCGCACAGGGTCTGGAAGAAAAGAAACAAATTCTTTATTTACTCGGACCCGTTGGCGGTGGCAAATCTTCACTTGCCGAAAAACTCAAATCCTTACTGGAACATGTTCCTGTTTATGCCATCAAGGGCTCACCGATCAATGACTCACCTTTAAGTCTATTTTCTCCAGAAGAGGATGGCCAGATACTTGAAGAAGATTATGGCATTCCCAAGCGCTACATTGCTTCTATCATGTCACCCTGGGCCGTAAAACGCCTGCATGAATTTAATGGTGATATCACGCAATTTAAAGTCGTTAAATTGCGCCCTTCTGTGCTTGAACAACATATGATAGCCAAAACCGAACCCGGGGATGAAAACAATCAGGACATCTCATCACTGGTTGGCAAAGTCGATATACGTATGTTGGAAAGTTTTTCACAAGATGATCCTGATGCTTACAGTTTTTCCGGTGGTTTATGCCAGGCCAATCGTGGCATGCTTGAATTTGTTGAAATGTTCAAGGCCCCTATCAAGGTACTTCATCCATTGCTGACCGCCACGCAGGAAGGTAATTACAAGGGCACTGAAGGACTGGCGGCAATTCCGTTTGAAGGTTTAATTCTCGCCCACTCCAATGAATCTGAATGGCTGACATTCAAGAACAACAAAAACAATGAGGCATTTCTCGATCGTATTTATATCGTAAAAGTGCCTTATTGCCTGCGTTATTCAGAAGAAGTAAAGATTTACGATAAATTGTTACATAACAGCTCCCTTGCAGAGGCACCCTGTGCACCTGGAACACTGACAATGATGGCACAATTTGCCGCGCTTTCTCGTCTCAAGGAGCCTGAAAACTCCAATGTCTTTTCCAAAATGCGCGTATATGATGGCGAAAATCTGAAAGACACTGACCCTAACGCCAAATCATACCAGGAATATCGTGACAACGCGGGCGTAGATGAAGGCATGACAGGATTATCGACCCGCTTTGCGTTCAAAATATTGTCAAAAGTATTCAACTTTGATAATACTGAAATCGCCGCCAACCCGGTACACCTTCTCTATGTACTTGAGCAACAAATTGAACGCGAACAATTCCCACCAGAAATCGAAGAAAAATATATATCCTTTCTAAAAGGTTTTATTACGCCCAGATATATTGATTTCATTGGTAAGGAAATTCAAAAAGCCTATCTTGAATCCTATTCAGAGTATGGACAAAATATTTTTGATCGTTATGTCACCTATGCAGACTACTGGATACAGGATGAAGATTTTCGGGACACCGATACAGGTGAGATTTTTGACAGGGCCTCGCTCAATGAAGAGCTGGAAAAAATTGAAAAACCGGCAGGCATTAGTAACCCAAAAGACTTCAGAAATGAAATCGTCAATTTTGTATTACGTGCTCGCGCCCAGAATGATGGCAAAAACCCGCTGTGGACCAGCTATGAGAAATTACGTATGGTGATAGAAAAGAAAATGTTTTCCAATACCGAAGACCTGTTGCCCGTCATTTCTTTTAATGCCAAAAGCTCAGGAGATGACCAGAAAAAACATGATGATTTTGTCGCGCGTATGACCGAAAAAGGCTATACATCGAAACAAGTCAGATTGTTATGCGAATGGTACTTACGGGTCCGTAAATCTTCTTGAGACAGGGTTGTTGCTGTGACTCAAATACTAGACAGAAGATTAAATGGAAAGAACAAAAGTGCGGTCAATAGACGCAAATTTCTGAAACGCTTTAAGTCCAATATCAGAAAAGCTGTTTCTGACGCGATTGCAGGCCGCAGCATCACCGACATTGAAAAAGGTGAATCTGTTACTATTCCCGCCAAAGATATCGCCGAACCCGTATTCGGACACGGGCCAGGCGGCCGAAGAGATAATATATTTCCTGGCAATAAAGAGTTTGCTAAAGGAGATAAAATACCTCGCCCACCCCAACAAGGTGGCGGAAAAGGCAACAAGGCAAGTGACTCGGGCGAAGGCGTTGATGACTTTGCATTTCAACTTTCCAAGGAAGAGTTTCTGGAATTCTTCTTTGAAGACCTCGCGCTACCAAACCTGGTAAAAACAAAACTGACCACGATCAAGGAATTCAAATCAGTTCGTGCAGGACATAGCCCGGATGGTGTTCCCTCAAACATTAATATCGTACGATCATTACGCAGCGCACTGGGACGTCGAATAGCGCTACAAAACCCGCACAAGAAAACTTTAAAGGAAACCGAGCAGGAATTGTCCGCTTTATTGCTCATTACGGGCAATGATGACCCTAAAGTTATCGCATTGAAGGAAAAAATTGAATTACTTAAAAAGAAAATCAGTAACGTCCCTTTCATCGACCCCTTTGATCTCAGATATAACAACCGAATTATACTTCCTCAACCATCAACGCAGGCGGTTATGTTTTGTCTGATGGATATTTCCGGCTCGATGGACCAGAACAAAAAGGACATCGCCAAAAGATTTTTCATCCTACTATACCTGTTTCTTACACGCACCTATGAGAAAATACAAATAGTATTTATCTCACATCATACAATTGCAAAAGAAGTTGATGAGGAAAATTTTTTCTACTCCAGGGAAACAGGCGGCACTGTCGTTTCCAGCGCATTGAAGTTAATGCATGAGATCATCAAGGAACGTTTCCCAACAGATCAATGGAACATTTATGCTGCACAAGCATCTGATGGAGACAACTGGAATGATGATTCCCCAATATGCCGCGAACTTTTAATTAACTCAATTCTACCCTGCGTTCAATACTATTCTTATATAGAAATATCCAGTGACAACCCTCAAAATCTGTGGCGCGAATATTTAAATGTAAAAAGTGACAGCCCTAATTTTGCTATGAAGAGAATCGAGGATGTTTCAGGCATCTATCCGGTATTTAGAGAACTATT
>JAUWSG010000186.1 GCA_030610155.1 Gammaproteobacteria bacterium | reverse complement strand
TGAGAAATACATCGCTTTATTCAGTCGGGCTTGACCAAAGGCATCCGTGCGGAAAGTATCATTGACACGAACAACTAATTTAACGTCTTCACGTTTTTTCAGGCACTGTGTGATTTTCTGTGCACCAAGTCCAAACTCTGCATCGATAACTTGATCAGCTGCTATACCAGTTAACGAGCTACCATCAAACAAGCTATTGTTATTAGGATAAGCAGGATTGACCGGGCAGGGTTCTTCGTTAACTACTGCTTTGCTGAATTTATCGGCAAATACTGTCGTAGAGCTGAAAATTAAAACTGCAGTGATGATTGCTAAAAATACGTCCTTAGATTTATACAACATAAAATACTTCCTCTTCATTATAATTTTGCAAACAGATTTTATTGCTATGAACTCATAACATTGTTGTTATATTAAAAATCGGTTTGTGGTTTAGTTATTGGTTAGTAAAAGAGACTTGTAATGGCAAGGCTTACGAAATAAAGCATAAATTAACAGCTGTAACCCGACTTCCTGCACCTCTTATCTCTTTTATCTCAAGCACCGTATCTCGGTACGTGGTGGAAGATTTTCCATATTATGTAACATAAAGTCAAGTTATAACGCCTATTAATTTATTTTATAATAAATAATTATATTATTCAGGTGGTTATATAACACCTCTGAATAGCAAATTTAATACTTCTATAGTTACACCATGGGGAACACTAGGAAGAATATAAAATAGACACCCAGAATCATACTTTAAGGAGTTTATACTCGGTAACTTTAGAGGCGCTATGTCACTGTGTTGATTCAAACATCCTGCTAGTGTTTGATATGTTCGACCAGTTTCTCAAGACGTTCTGCAACCTTTTCCCAAATAATCATAGGCCCCAGCTTTCCAGCATCTGCTTGTTTTGCATATTCTGCTGATTTGTTTTTATAGTCATCCAGCTCACTGGCGAGTTGATCGCGTTCTTGGCGTAATTCTGCCAGTTGAGCCTCTATTTCTGTCGGTCCGGAGGTTTCTATGCCTTGATTAGCCTGTTCTAGTAATTCGTCAACATGTTTTAAATGTGACTCATGTTTAATGATGTTTTGTTCAACTAATTGTTCGAAATTCATGATGAATAACCTCATAATTTGTTGTGCATAATGCATTAACGAAAGACTCAGGAAATGAAATAACATTTTTTGTATTCCTGTTTTAATTATAGTCCTGATGCTGGTTATTTTGCTGGCTTTTGCATATAGGCTTTAAGGCGTATTATTAATTTAGATCCTGGTGAATTAATGAAATTAATTTCAATGATCAAACGGGTAATAAAGTCAAAAGAGTGAATATATAAAAATGCACGGCAACTCATTCAACAACAGACTTTACGCTTTAAATCGAGGATTTAATAATGGACAGGGCCATTGAGGTTCCCAAATCTCTAGAGAATGAAATCCGCAGTATTGCTGCACATACACTGAGACCCGTCGCACCATCTGATGAGGCGCGGGAAGCACTTCAGAAGCGGATCAAGACACTACTGATTGAGCAGGATGCGGTGCTGGTGGTTCATTATTATGTCGATGAGTTATTACAAATCCTTGCAGATGAAACAGGCGGTTATGTTGGAGATTCCCTGGGGATGGCCTATTTTGGTCGCGACCACCGGGCACAAACCCTGTTGGTGGTGGGTGTGCGCTTTATGGGGGAGACCGCTAAGATCCTCAACCCGGAAAAGCGTGTCATCATGCCGGACCTGGACGCTACCTGCTCCCTGGACCTGAGTTGCCCGGTAGATGAATTCTCTGCCTACTGTGATGAGCACCCGGATCGGCTTGTAGTGGTCTATGCCAATACCAGTGCCGCAGTCAAGGCGCGCGCAGACTGGATGGTCACTTCCACAAATGCCGTCGACATCATGAAATATCTCAAGGCCGAAGGTCGCAAGGTAATTTTCGCCTCTGACAAGCATCTTGGTCGTTACGTTCAACAGCAGTCAGGTATCGATATGCTGTGCTGGCAGGGGTTTTGCGTTGTACATGATGAATTCAAGACCGTTGAGCTGCAACGGATGATGCAACTGTATCCAGATGCCGACGTTCTTGTTCACCCGGAATCACCGGAAGGCGTTATCGCGTTGGCTGATGTGGTTGGCTCCACGTCACAGCTGCTTCGGGCCGCCAGGGAATCAGCGGCCAAACAACTTATCGTGGCGACAGACTATGGCCTTTTCCACAAGATGCACCAGGCGGCACCTGGCAAGGAGTTGATTGTGGCGCCCACGGGCGGCGAAGGTGCGACTTGTATTAGCTGCGCCCATTGTCCCTGGATGGCTATGAATGGTCTTGAAAATTTGTGTCAGGTTCTTGAAACGGGCATTAACCAGATACATGTGCCCGAGGAAATTCGCATAAAGGCCCTGGTACCAATCGAACGTATGCTCAAATTCTCCAGGTGACATTTACCTGGCGCACTACATATTAATCAGCCTGTCTTATATGGTTAAACAATACTATATTAATAATATAAGCGCAGTGTACTGGCGCTGAAAAGTTAATAGAGATCTCTTCGAGCGGAACCGATCTACATAAGGAGGAGGTACCGATGGCCATAGCTGAATCGATAAAATCCTGTTTATCTGAACATCATATTGATTATGATCTGGTGCCGCACCCGAAAACGTATACAAGCCGTGATACTGCCAGGGCAGCGCATATACCTGAAGACCATATTGCCAAAGCGGTGGTGGTCGAGAACCTGGATGGCTACGCGATGGTGGTGATTCCGGGTAGTGGCTGGCTCAAACTGCGGGCGTTACGGGATGACGCTGACCGGAGTTTTATACTGGCGGACGAGTCTGAGGTGGAAAAAATGTTTACGGATTGCAAGCCGGGTGCGATTCCACCACTGGGCCCGGTATACGGACTGGAAACGTTTCTGGACGAACAGTTAACTACACTGGCAAATGTATATTTTGAAGCTGGTGATCATGAAAACCTGGTGCACGTCAACGGCGAGGCATTCCACTCACTACTAAAGGGGGTACGTCACGGGCATTTTAGCCATAACGAGTGAGTTGATTTTTGTGGCAATGATTCCGGGTCTGTGGTCAGGCTAAAAGGATTAATCATTATGAAACGTGCCAACCGCCTGTTTTTTGCCGTCTTTGTTTTTTTCACGGTACTAAGCCATTCCAGTATTGCTTTTGCCATTGATTATTCCGAGGCACGAAAACAGTTAATAAAAGAAATTAATCAGGATGTGCTCCTAACTTATTTTTCTACCAGGAAAGAAGAATTTGATCCTCGTGTAATGGAAGTCCTTGGGAAAGTGCCACGCCATCTTTTTGTTCCCAAGCGTTTGCAAAGGTCTGCCTACAAAAATCGTCCATTACCTATTGGGTATGGGCAAACCATATCCCAGCCTTATATTGTTGCATTAATGACGGATCTACTTGAAACCAGAAAGGATGCAAGGATTCTGGAGATTGGCACAGGCTCGGGTTATCAGGCTGCTGTTCTGGCAGAGCTGGTTAAATCGGTTTTCACCATTGAAATCATTGAACCACTGGAAAAAAAAGCGAGATCGCGTCTAAAAACATTAGGCTACGAGAATGTAACGGTAAAGCTTGGTGACGGTTATTATGGCTGGGAACAATACGCTCCGTTTGATGGCATTATTGTGACGGCCGCGTCGAGTCATATCCCACCCCCCTTAGTGAAACAATTAAAGCCCGGTGCCCGCATGGTGATACCGGTTGGCGGTCGTTTTTTAACACAAAATCTGACCCTGGTTGAAAAGGCTGAAGACGGGTCGGTCAAGACATATCAAATTCTACCCGTTGCATTTGTTCCGTTAACAGGTAGGCATTAGCACCGGGTTTGCGGGTAATTTGATATAAAAATAACATAGCTGGCTGATTATGAGTCAAGAACAAACACTGTCCACTGCACGTCCCCCATTTATTGCCATTGCGATGCTTTCATTTGCCGCATTAAGTTATGAAGTATTGCTTACACGCTTGTTTTCAATTATTCAATGGCATCATTTCGCCTATATGATAATAAGTGTTGCATTATTGGGCTATGGTGCCAGTGGTGCCTTGATTACAATTTTTCAGGACTGGATAAAAAACCAGGTAAAAACGCTTTTTGTCATTAATATCGCTTTATTTTCAGTCTTCAGTGTCGTCTGTTTTTTTATTGCTCAGGCTTTACCCTTTAGCCCGTTGGAAATTTTATGGGACACAAACCAATGGGTCTGGTTGTTCCTGGTTTATCTCTGTCTATTTTTACCTTTCCTTTTTGCAGCAACAAGCCTGGGGTTGGTGTATCGGTTTTTTTATTATCGTATCGGGCCCGCATATGCCGCTGATCTTTTTGGTGCTGGAATTGGGGCACTGGGTATCATTGTTGTTTTATTTATATTATCGCCAACCCAGGCATTAATTTTTATTTCCAGTATCGGGTTTCTGGCAGCCATTGTTGCCTGTTTTGAACTGAAAATAAATGGTCTTGTATCGTGGTTGTTGGTGCTTTTGTTGTTCGCAAGTTGGAGCATTCCTGAGCATTGGCTTGTTTTAGTGCCATCTATTTACAAGGCCGAAAGCCAGACACTTAATATAAAAGGAACAAAAATTATTGAGCATCGTTCGAGTCCTTTAGGTCTACTGAACGTAGTCGAAAGTCCGGACGTGCCATTTCGATACGCACCAGGCTTAAGCCTGAATGCTGACACAGAGCTGCCTTCACAAATCGCCATTTTTACTGATGGTGATTCGATGACTGTGGTTAACCGTGTTGAGGGTGATGTTAACGATAATCGAGAATCATTACAGTTTATATCTCATATGATGTCTGCATTACCGTATCAGATTCTGCATAAACCAGATGTGCTCGTTTTAGGGGCGGGTGGTGGTACGGATGTATTGCAAGGCCTCTATTATCAAGCCCGGCATATAGATGCTGTTGAACTTAATCCGCAGGTAGTTGATCTTGTCAGCAAAAAGTACGCAGAATATTCAGGAAATATATACGATAATAAATCGGTAGATTTACATGTCGCAGATGCAAGAGCTTATGTAAATCGAAGTGACGAACATTATGATTTGATTCAATTGGCATTACTCGATTCTTTCAATGCATCATCAGCGGGGCTGTACTCATTAAATGAGAGTTATCTCTACACCGTCGAAGCCGTGGCGGCGTTGGCGCGTGCCTGGGAGATGGCTCTACCGTCGATGTCGGACCCGACGATCGGGAAGGGCAGTTCGGGCCTGACGGCCTGTTCGAACTCGGCCCGCACCTGCTTCAAGAGCTTGTCGTCGTATTCCTTCCAGCGACCGAACCCGAAGGATTGCCGACCCAGGCCTGGTGCGATGTGCCGGGCCATCATGGCGGCCTCGATGAGGAACGTGCCCGAGCCACACATGGCATCGACCAGCGGCGAGGTTCTGTCCCAGCCGGTGAGTTGGAGGATGCCGGCGGCGAGCACTTCGCTGATCGGGGCCTGGCCGCGGTCCACTCGATAGCCTCGCCGAGTCAGTGGCCGACCCGATGCGTCGAGGGCGAGCGTCGCATCGCGCTCGCGAATGTGGATGCTGAGCCTCACGGTCGGGTCGCTCAGATCGACCGACGGCCGGCGTCCCGTGCGGTCGCGAAACTGGTCGCAGACGGCGTCCTTAACGAGTTGG
>JAUWSG010000144.1 GCA_030610155.1 Gammaproteobacteria bacterium | reverse complement strand
TAATCGATGATAATCAAACCCAGATTATGTTCACGCTTGAGACGACGTGCCCGGGCCCGTAAATCATTCGGTGACAGGGCCTGTGTATCATCAATAAAAATAGGCGACTCTGACAACATACTTACGGCATGTGTCAAACGCGGCCAGTCACTGTCATCCAGCTTACCGGTTCGTACTTTACTCTGATCGATGCGTCCCAGGGATGACATCATTCTCATCGCCAGCTGATCACTCGACATTTCCATACTGAATACAGCAGTCGTAACACCGGCTTTAATCGCCGCATGTTCTGCAATATTCATTGCAAATGATGTTTTACCCATAGAAGGCCGGCCGGCCACGATGATCAGGTCAGAATTCTGCAAGCCCGACGTCTTGTTATCAAAATCAGTCCACCCGGTCGGGATGCCGGTTATTGTGTCAGTTGAATGATATAAGGTATCGATACGCTCTACTGCCGTCACCAGCAGGTTTTTTATGGCGGCAAAACCACCCCGGCTTTTCGCCCCGCGATCAGCAATTTCAAACACCAGCTTCTCGGCTTGATCAAGCAATTCAGTACTGGAACGACCTTCACGATTATGAACAGAGCCGCAAATTTCTGTACCCACTTCTATAAGCTGCCGCAAAATAGAGCGCTCACGCACAATTTCCGCATAGGCTTTAATATTTGCTGCTGAAGGAACGTTCTGGACGAGTGAACTCAGATAGGGCAATCCACCCACATTTTCCAACTGATCAAGACTGCTCAGTCGTTCAGACAGGGTAACCACATCACAAGGACTGGATAGATCGGATAAATCCACGATGGCGCGGAAGATCAAACTGTGATCACGCCGGTAAAAATCATCTTCTGAAATAATATCACCGATCTGATCCCAGGCCTCACTCGATAACATGAGACCACCGAGAACAGATTGCTCGGATTCTATAGACTGGGGTGGTACTTTGAGCGCCCCTGCTCCTGCCACTCCTTCCATAACATGGGTAAGCTCTTGCACTACACCTCCAACTTAAACCTAGTCACGAAGAAAAAATCATTTAGACAAGCACCAGATTCGGTGCACTCCGCACTATTCTTCTGCCACTACTGAGACGGTTACCTTCACATTAATATCGGTATGCAGATGTATTTCGATATCGAAGTCACCTGTCTCACGAATCGCGCCTTGTGGCAAACGAATTTCCTGTTTTTCCACAGGTGCGCCTGCTTCAGCTAATACACTGGCGATTTCCGCAGTACCAACGGAACCAAACAACTTACCTTCATCACCTGCTTTGACGGCGATAGTCACTTTCTTCTCGTTCAGCGCATCTGCACGTATTTGTGCTGCGGCCAATACTTCAGCGGCGGCTTTTTCAAGCTCGGCCCGTCTGGCTTCGAATTTGGCAAGATTATCAGCCGTCGCCGGGACCGCGATCCCTTTAGGCACTAAAAAGTTACGGCCATAACCTGAACGAACTTTCACTTTATCACCCAGACCACCAAGATTTTGTACTTTTTCCAGTAAAATCACTTCCATCTCAAAAACCTCAATAATTAAATTAAATAATACTCAATAAACGGTAGTTTGTTACCCTTCACTCTTACTTTTTTTCTGCCGTACTCTTTTTGTTCAACAAGTTACGCAAATCCAGCCAATTATCAAGCAGACCCGCCAGGGCGATAAACTGCCAGAACAAAAACAATATGATATACACCCCTACCAGCAAGGCCGTCGAAGCCGATAATTTCGCCGTCACTGAATGTGCGATTGCAAGCCCCTGCAATGCAAACAGCGCAAACATCACCATAGCAAACTGGCCGGCTATAATCGAAATAGTGCCCATCGACAATGCGGTCAATACAGCAAATACTGCCAGTGTCAGCGCTAATGGTTTACCGAGTTTCAACGCACAAAACTCAGTCCTGAACCCTCCCGGATTATACAATAACGACTGCCACCAGCGTGCGATGATCAGGGTAAAAACATGAAAAAACATTATAAAGACAGCCAAAAAGCCTGTCATTTTTTCAGCCGCCTGTTCCAGATATTGTTGCAACAACATCCGTTGCTCATCATCAACATCAGGCTGTTCCAGCACCGGCTCAAATAACGGGCTGATCACCGTGTCATGCCACCATACTGCTGGATCGTCCAATACCATGTACGTCGCAATAATCACCACCCAGCCAATCAAGATACTAAACAGCAAGGTTTTTTGAAAAGAGATGGTGTTACGCAGCACACCCGCTAGCAACCAGACCGGTATCCATACCAGGGTCGCAAAACCAATCGCATAATAAGGGTCACCTAATGAAATGACCGCAATGATCGCAGTCACAACAATGGACGCGACAGCAACAATTGCTCCCTGTTTCATGCCTTGTCGCAACACCACTAACCCTATCGCGGCGCCACTTAAATGGCTAAACGGAAATAGAATTAATGATAGCGCCCCACACACCACAGTGACCAGCACTGCCTGCATAGGGCCTTTCATAATATAGGAAGCGATGGCGCGCATCATATCAGGTCAGCCTGTACACACTTATAAGGAAACCATCACCCGCTTAAATAATACGGGGCCTGATTCCTTATTATTTAATGCGCGTCGCAGTAAGGTAACAATGCCAGATAACGCGACCGTTTAATCGCGGTTGCTAACTGACGTTGATACTTTGCTTTTGTTCCAGTAATACGGCTGGGAACAATTTTTCCACTTTCAGACACAAAACTCTTTAATAACTGCAGATCTTTGTAATCAATTTCAGTAATGCCTTCAGCAGTAAAACGACAAAACTTTTTACGACGAAAATAACGAGCCATTTTTAATCCTCACAATTAGTTATATACAAGCTACGATTCAAGCAGATCAGGAAGCCAGTGCTTCGACTTTTGACGGCTCACCAGCAGGCTCTGCATCAGCAGATGAAGTATCAGTCTCCTTGGGAGTATCAGTCTCCTTGGGAGTATCAGTCGCCTTGGCAGAATCGCTATCGCTAGCAGACGAAACCGGTGCAGCAGAACTTTCGGTTTCTGCTGGTTTGACCAGAGACGATGCCTCAGTCACGGCCTGTTTCATCAAAAGAATCATGTTGCGGATGACCGCATCATTAAACTTGAACGCATTTTCCAGCTCAGCCAATACATCCTTTCCACACTCGATATTCATCAGGACATAATGGGCTTTGTGAATTTTATTGATTGGATAGGCAAGTTGACGTCGGCCCCAGTCTTCAAGCCGATGGATTTTACCTTCATTGGATTCGATGATACTGCGATAACGCTCGATCATCGGGTTTACCTGTTCGCTCTGGTCAGGATGGACCAAGAACACTATTTCATAATGTCGCATAAATATGCTCCCTATGGGTGTATGGAACTCAGTGGGACCAGAGTCTATGTGCCTGGTGCCAGATCATTCCCGTTAAGCCTCCTGCACTTACTTAACAAGTGACAGTGAAGCAAGGAGTTGCCAGTATATGCTGGCAGGGCGCATATTCTACTTCAGACTGATACACGATGCAATTTGATAGTATTACGCTGTTACTTGTTGATATTATTATCTTTTATCTCTCATTACACCCTGTTCCGGGAATACACGCCCGGAGCTCACTGACCTATCATTGTTTTTCACCGCAAAGGCGCAAAGAGCGCAAAGGATGAATCGACGAAAAAAAACAAAAAAAACATGTGCTTGTGATTCAACGTAATAACAAAATTTGGTTATTTAGCAAGCCATTTTCAATGGTTTTCAAAAACAGGCTGATTTTCTTTGCGTTCTTTGCACCTTTGCGGTTAAAAACATTGCCAAACCCAGCCTCAGCCTACGTTCGCTGCCGCACGGCTTCAAACAGGCAAATGCCGGTGGCCACCGAGACATTCAGGCTCTCTACAATGCCCGCCATTGGAAGTGAGGCCAGGAAATCGCAATTTTCCTGCGTCAATTGTCGTAATCCCCTGCCTTCACTGCCCATCACTATCGCCAGCGGCCCTTTCAAGTCAAGTTCATACAAACTCTGCCCGGCATCACCCGTTGTACCAACCAGCCAGATACCCTTGTCTTTTAATGTGCGCAAGCTACGGGCAAGGTTCGTTACCTGCACAAAAGGAACATTTTCGGCCGCACCGCAAGCCACTTTACGTACCACCCCGGTTAATGAAACAGACTTGTCCTTCGGAGCAATGACCGCATGCACACCAGCCGCATCGGCAGAACGTAAACACGCGCCCAGATTATGGGGGTCCTGTACGCCATCGAGTACCAGCAAAAATGGGGGGCCCTCTACAGATTCCAGCAAACTCGACAAATCAGATTCACTGTAAACCCTGAGCGCATGACAAAGGGCGATAACACCCTGATGCCGTTCACCGGGCACCTTTTGTTCCAGCTCCTGATTGCCAACATGCTGAATCGGGATCGAATGTTTCCCGGCTAACTGAACCAGGTCCCGCAAGCGATTATCATGTCGTTTTTGATCGACCCAGATCATCTCAAGATGATCTGCATTTATCTCCAGGGCTTTGGTGACAGCATGCAGGCCGTAAATAAAATCTTCTTTGGACATCTATTTATTCTTACGCTTGCCTGACTTCTTGCTAGCCTTTTTCTTGCTAGAGTTTTTGCTGGATTTCTTGTCAGAGTTCTTGCCGGCATTCTTACCCGATTTCTTGCCAGCATCGCCGCTCGTCAAAAGCTCGAAGTCGATTTTACGATCATCCAGATTTACACGTACCACTCTGACTCGCAATTTATCAGCCAGGCGATAAATCTGCCGGGTACGCTCGCCATATAAACGATGATTCACATGATCATAATGAAAATAGTCCTCGCCTAATGCCGTAACATGTACCAGACCTTCAACATAAACTTCATTAAGCTCAACAAACACACCAAAGTTGGTAACACCGGTAATAATGCCATCAAACTCCTCACCGATCTTATCCTGCATATATTCACACTTGAGCCAATCTATCGCATCACGTGTTGCTTCATCCGCGCGTCTTTCCGTACCGGAACAATGCTCACCAAAATGCGCCATGTCCTGAGCTGAGTACTTGAAGCTACTCATCTTCTTTCCCTGAACAATGTGACGTATGGCACGATGCACCAGCAAATCGGGATAGCGGCGAATCGGCGAGGTAAAATGTAAATACTCATCGAATGCCAGGCCAAAATGACCAATATTGCCCGGTTCATAAACCGCCCGACTCAAACTGCGCAGCAAAACGGTCTGGATCAGATGACTATCCGGCCGGTCCTTTATGGATTCAAGTAATTCCGCATAATCACGGGGATCAGGATCCTCAGCCCCTTTCATCGCAAGGCCCAGGCTGCCTAAAAAATCGCGTAAATCAACCAGCTTTTCACTGCCCGGTCCTTCATGATTACGAAACAAGGTGGGTATTTTGTGCTTTATTAAAAAATTTGCGGTCGCTACATTGGCCGCAATCATCATTTCTTCAATCAATTTATGTGCATCATTACGTTCGGTCGGCACAATGCGTTCAATCTTTTTATTTTCACCGAAAACGATTTGTGTTTCCTGCGTATCAAAATCAATCGCGCCGCGTTGATCACGCTCTTTTCGAAAAACTTTAAACAACGCATGTAATTGCTCTAAATGGGGTACCAGCGCCTGATATTCATTACGCAGTGATTCATCACCATCAATTATTGCCGCAACCTGGGTATAAGTAAGCCGCGCATGAGATAACATCAGGCCTTCAAAGAACCGATAATCTGTTACTTTACCCGCCGTATTGACGACCATTTCGCACACCATGCACAAACGGTCCACTTTCGGCTTAATAGAACACAAGCCATTGGACAGCACCTCCGGCAACATCGGTATAACCCGGTTAGGGAAATAAACAGAATTACCCCGTTCGATAGCCGACTCATCCAGCGCAGAACCCGGTTTTACGTAATGCGACACATCAGCGATGGCCACCAGTAAGCGCCAACTATCACCCTGTTTTTCGCAATACACCGCATCATCAAAATCTCTCGCATCCTCACCATCGATTGTCACCAGGGGTAAATTACGTATGTCTTCCCGGCCCTGTTTTGCATCCTCAGGGACTTCACCCGCGCTGAATTGCTCTATTTCCTTGTTAACCGCCTCAGACCATTGCTGAGGGAGTTCATGATCACGTATCGCAATATCGATCTCCAGACCGGGCGCCATACGATCGCCTAATATCTCCACAACCGCGCCCACCGGTTGCCGGAAGCGCGTCGGCGGATCGGTAATTTCGACTGTTACGATCTGACCTGACTTGGCCTGGTTAATACCCTCAGTGGGTACCAGTATTTCCTGCGTAATACGTTTGTTTTCGGGAATAACGTAGGCGATGCCACTGTCCAGATAGAAATGACCAACAATGTTTGTTTTTGCCCGTTCAAGGACTTCAATAATCGAACCTTCCCGGCGGCCTTTTCGATCAACCCCGGAGACACGTGCGACGACCCGATCACCATCCATAACCGCGCGCATTTCCCTGGCTGAGAGAAACAAATCACCCCCACCACCATCAGGCGCCAGAAACCCAAAGCCATCGGCATGCCCGATGACCCGGCCATGGACCAGATCCATTTTGCTGACGCAACCATAACCCCCACGGCGATTACGGATAATTTGTCCGTCCCGCTCCATCGCCTTGAGCCGATTGCTCAGGGCCTTCAGATCCGCTTTTTGATCAAGATCCAGGTTTTTCGCCAGTTGCTTCGAAGTCATGGGGGAACCATGATCATCCAGCACCTGCATAATGAGCTCACGGCTGGGAATAGGATTATCGTACTTCTGAGCTTCCCGTTGCTCGAAAGGATCTTTAGGTTTCGTCATAAACACCTTGAATATACTAAAAAATGAAAGATTATACGCTGATACGCCAAGAAGATTGACTTTATTTCGCAGGATAGGTAAATTTCCGCGTGCCAGACAAGTCTAGGGAACCTCTGATGACTTGCCTGCAGATGCCGAGGTGGTGAAATTGGTAGACACGCATGCTTCAGGTGCATGTGGGGGTAACCCCGTGGAGGTTCAAGTCCTCTCCTCGGCACCATTCTAAGAAATATCAATAATGGAATTAGTCTGTTCCCGTCCACGGAGTCGTCTCATTCAGACTTAACTCAAGCTAGTAAAATTATGGGTATCCAATTTATTCATCAAACTCATGCAAGCCGCAGTATACATTTCCAGTTAATCCCGTCTCGCCTTTCGAGACGACAAACCCTGCTTATCAGTACGCATCTCTAAAACAATCCCTAAGCCAGCAATTGTTGACAACAGAATAACATTCCCTGCTATCTGAAAATTAAAATCAAACACTCCATGTACGCCTATTGAAAACACCCCTACTAACACACCAAAGCTTATCCCCATTGCTAGCGGATCCTTTCTTCGCCTGAAGGCCGCAATATGACCCCTCAAAATAAACACGACTGCTGCTCCCAATAGCACAAAACCAATGATCCCCTGCCCCACAAATATTTCCAGATAATCATTGTGTGCATATTTAAATCGTCGTGTGCCGATAGTGTTGTCCCGGTATTGAGCAAAGCTCTCTTCCCATAGTCCGTTGCCAGTACCCACCATTGGGTAGTCGGCGGCCATAGTGAGAGAGATAGCAGAGACTTCCAGACGTAACTGGTCGATACCCTGATTTGCAATTTTTGCGCTCAAGCCTTCCACACCAAACCAGATACTGGAAAGTATAGTAAGAGCCAGTACCCTGGGAAGTAGTTTTGTACGACTGCTAAACTTTCGCTTGATATGGGCATAGGTGCCTACCAATAAAAATGCAACTAATAATGAAAATACGCCACCCCGGGAAGTCGTCATCAGGAGCACACCGAACATAATTACAGTCATCACCAATATTTGGAATTGGCGCTCCATAATTAGTTCTGACAGGTT
>JAUWSG010000190.1 GCA_030610155.1 Gammaproteobacteria bacterium | reverse complement strand
CACTTAAATACCTTACCCATAAAACGATTCACTATGAAGATGTTGCGGGTAAAGGTGCTAAACAGGTTTGTTTTGATCAGGTTCCTATTGCAGTTGCTGGGCCCTATGCAGCAGAAGATGCAGATGTCACATTGCGTCTTCATCAAACACTGTGGCCTGAATTAGAAAAAGAACCTCGCCTTGTTTCTTTGTTTCGTGAAATAGAAATGCCGTTGGTGCCAGTGTTATCTCACATAGAGCGCAATGGTGTGCTGGTGGATGCGAGAATGATGGCAAAGCTAAGTGATGAGCTGGCAATACGTATGGTAGAAATTATGCTTGAATCTTTTGACGTTGCTGGAGAGGAATTTAATCTTGCTTCGCCAAAACAAATACAGGTGATCCTGTTTGAAAAACTTGGGTTGCCAGTAAAGAAAAAAACACCCAAGGGCGCGCCATCTACCTCAGAAGAAGTGCTGGTTGAGTTGGCGCTAGATTTTCCTTTGCCGAAACTTATTCTTGAACACCGTGGTATGAGTAAACTCAAATCTACCTATACCGATAAATTGCCCGAGCGAATTGATCCCGATACCGGTCGTGTACACACGTCTTATCATCAGGCTGTGGCGAGCACCGGACGGTTGTCTTCTTCTGATCCTAACTTACAAAACATTCCAATTCGCAGTGAAGAAGGTCGCCGCATAAGGCAGGCTTTCATTGCTCCAAAGAATCACAAAATTCTGGCTGCCGATTATTCGCAAATTGAACTTCGTATTATGGCGCATCTTTCTGGCGATGAAGGTTTATTGAAAGCGTTTGCAGCAGGCGAGGACATTCACCGTGCAACCGCGGCTGAGGTATTCGGTATGTCGGTGGAAGAGGTGAGTAATGAGCAGCGCCGTAGCGCCAAGGCGATCAACTTTGGTCTTATTTATGGCATGTCCGCATTTGGTCTCGGGCGTCAGCTGGGGATTCCACGTAATGAGGCTCAGGAGTATGTGGATTTATATTTTCAACGCTATCCGGGTGTTAAGGCTTTTATGGATAGCACGCGTGAAAGTGCACGCGAAAAAGGTTATGTGGAAACTGTCTTCGGTCGTCGTTTGTATCTACCAGAAATAAATCACAGCAACGGCATGCGTCGTCAGTATGCTGAGCGCACGGCCATTAATGCGCCGATGCAGGGCACAGCGGCAGACATAATTAAACGCGCCATGATAGAGGTGGATCAGTGGATAAAAAATTCTGGCCTTGATATTACGTTGATTATGCAGGTGCACGATGAGCTGGTATTTGAAGTACACAAAAATATAGTTGATGAAGTGAAACCAGAGATTGATCGCCTAATGACCCAGGTGGCTGAATTACGGGTTCCACTGGTGGTGGATATGGGCACGGGCAAAAACTGGGATGAAGCACACTAAAGCTCAACAAAAGGGGCGCTAATAAATTTTCGCTTTTTTTTACCTTTATTTGCATTTGGTGGTGAAACTTTTTGAAGAAGCCCGAGTCTTAATTTGCGAACAGATGCTGTCTTCTGCTCGCCCGCCGTCCTCCCTGGCGGGTTACAAAGTTCGGTGTCTCCTTTACCGAACAATTTGGGCCCCGGTGCAATCTATCCCCTTAATGAGGGCGCCGGGGTACTTTTTTGCTCCTCTTGTTTTATTTCTGGTTCAGCTGAAACCAGCCATTCAAAACTGCGTACACTTCATCCAGTCCGGTACCTTTGAGGGATGAGAATAATTGCACGCTGGTGAGACCCTCGGGGTCATTTCCCGAAATCTCTTTACGTACTTTGAGCAAGGTATTTTGTGCAGGACCTCGTTTGAGCTTGTCGGCTTTGGTAAGCAGAATGTGGGTCGGCATGCCAACATTCCAGCTCCAGGATAGTAATTGTTGATCGACATCCTTGAGGGGGTGTCGTACGTCCATCAGTAATATAAGCCCCTGCAGGGACTCTCGAGTTGCTAGATATTGCTCCATGGTTTGCTGCCAACGCCGTTTGATGTCTGCGGAGACTTTGGCATAACCGTATCCGGGTAAATCCACCAGGCGACGTTGTTCATCCATGAAAAAAAAATTGATTAACTGGGTGCGCCCCGGGGTTTTACTGGTTCGGGCCAACGATTTTTGGCAGCATATCTTGTTGATTGCACTGGACTTCCCGGCATTGGAACGGCCAGCAAATGCCACCTCCAAACCTTCATCCGTTGGTAACTGAGATAGTTTCGCTGCACTGGTCTCAAATTGGGTTTCTCGATACACAGAGATAGATGCATCTTTGTTGGCAGAGTTTTTTGTAGTGGGTCTGGAAGTCATATTCTAAAAATGGAGTCGGAAATCATTATCTTTTATTGGCATTTTAGCGGCAGCTGCAATAACCTTAGTGCCGTAAAAAGTGGCGCAAAAATGCCCAACAATTATAGCGTTAGAAAACGTGACTTTAACAAATGGCAACAGGGTGTGGAAATGCAATCAAACGTTAACGGTGATTATAAAAGGTTTCATATACGATTCGCGCTGTTTTTTTTGGCCTCGATTTTTTTTAGCAGTTTTTATGCTGGTAACGTTCTTGCTAAGGGCAATATTAAAGCCGGTGCAGGCAAGGCTAAAGCCTGTCAGGTTTGTCACGGCAAGGGAGGCCATAGCACCAAGCCCACATATCCGATTCTGGCTGGCCAGCATGCCGAATATATTCAAAAACAGTTGGAAGCATTTAAGGCAGGAACTCGGAAAGACCCTATAATGAACGGCATGGCGGCGCCCTTGTCTGATCAGGACATAGAAGATGTGGCGGCCTTTTTTCAAAGTAATCGCTAATATTTTACGAATACCAAAAATTTAATCACAAGATCCAGCATCTAAATTTAATACCTAAAAATTCTCAGCGAGACCATTAATCATGACAACGATACGCTTTGTTTTATGTTTATTAATCAGTATAAGCGCAAATACTTATGTTTCTGCGGCGGGAAACCCAACTGTTGGCCAGGAAAAATCGGCTTCATGCCAGGGTTGTCACGGGGTTGATGGCAATAGTTATAGCCCGGAGTGGCCGAACCTTGCCAGTCAAAATGCAAACTATCTGGCCAAACAGATACGGGATTTTCAGTCGGGTGACCGTAAAGATCCCACCATGAGCGCCATGGTAGGCGGGCTCAGCCAGAAGGATATCCTTGATATTGTGGCCTATTTCAGCACCAGGTCGGTAAAGGGGGATGCTGCGGCTAAATCCAATGCTGGTAAAAGACTTTATGAAGGCGGAAATCGCTACAATCGCACACCTGCCTGTGCGAGTTGTCATGGCCCAAATGGAACGGGCAATGGTCCGGGCGGTATTCCTGGCCTTGCAGGTCAAAAAGCAGGCTATACGGCAAAAACCTTGCGTGATTTTAAGTCAGGTGCTCGCACCAATGATCGCAGCGATATGATGCAGGCCATTTCAGCCAAACTGTCAGACAAGGAAATTGAGGCTGTGTCGAAATTTATCGCCGGCATGGGCGGTTAATCAGATTCGGAGGTTTTAACGAGACAGTGCCGTTGAGCCGTTATTTTTTGCCTGGCCCGTATATGTAACTGGAAAAGGTGGAAACATCCTGACTGACCTGGCGGAACAGGTGATCCAGGCTGATAATGGCATGTTCCAGCAAATTTACAGCGATATACGGGTGCTCAACACGCAGGCGTTTATACATGGCGCGACTCAGTTTGAGCAGGCGCGTACCGTCTTTAAGGGCTTTGGCGCGTACGGAGCGTGGCTCGCGATCAAAAAATGACATTTCACCCATTAGTTCACCGGCCTTGATCAGGCCCACCTGGCTTTCAGTCTTGTTGCCCGCAAACAGGGCCGTTTGACCTTCGATGACAAAATACAGCGCCTCACCGACATCACCGATCTCGGCAATAATGTCCCCTTTGTTGAAAGTGGCCAGTTCCGTATAGTCAATAAGTGTGGTGACCTCCTTGATGGTCAGTGATTCACACAAATATTGCTGATTTAAAAATTGCGCCAGATCGATCTTTTCGGTGACCATGGGGTCATACTCCTAGGTCGCGTGATTGTGTCGAGATCTGCATAGCATAAACTATAAGAGCCCAGACGAAAAATGCCTTTAAGCGGTTTCATTGCGTCTGTTCGTTGCGTTAATCCATTGACTTGGATAGGCTCACGAAAAAACGGCAATAATTCAAATTAAAACGGTTTAAAAATATTCGTTTTTATAAAGAAAAAAACAAGACTAAAAAAGGTTGAGGTATTGATAATGAATAGATTCATCAACAAATCAAAAGACACTATTACGGTGTTTTTCATCGCTAGTTTATTTGTTTTGACGCTGGTAGCTGTGACAGCAGGTACGAGCTTTGCGGCATCTTATAATGCGGGTGAACACTACGAGCTTATCTCACCGGCACAACCTACTAGCAGTAAAGATAAAATCGAGGTCGTGGAAATGTTCTGGTATGGCTGTCCGCACTGTTTTCGATTGGAGCCTTTTGTAGAACGTTGGCTGAAGAAAAAGCCTGCCAATGTAAAATTTGTGCGTATGCCGGGCGTTTTCCGCCCCAGCTGGGAAATACATGCCCGCGCTTATTACACCGCTGAAATTTTAGGTGTCGTTGATAAAGTTCACCGCCCTATGTTTGATGCCATTCACGAAATGAAACAACGTATGAATACAGAGCCGGCAATTTTGGCATTGTTTAAAAAACATGGCGTTCCTGAGAAAGATTTTAAACGCGTATTTCGCTCCTTTGCCGTAGAAACTAAATTGCGTCGTGCCAAAGATATGGGAAAACGTTACCAGGCAAAAGGCGTTCCTGCCTTGATCGTTAATGGTAAATACCGTACCAGTGGTCATGCAGCTGGTAGTAATTCAAAGGTATTTAAGGTTGTTAATCAGCTGGTCAAAATGGAAAGTAAATAAGCTTTGGGCAGGGTTGTATATAATTATATTAAAGTGCCTGCCTGATTTTTAAATCCTGATGTTTAATAAATAATGAAAGCCGCAGAACTTTTTGTTCGTTGCCTTGAAAATGAAGGCGTTGAGTACATCTTTGGTATTCCCGGGGAAGAAAACCTTGATGTGATGGATGTCTTGCTGGATTCTAAAATCCAGTTTATTACCACGCGCCATGAACAGGGCGCGGCGTTTATGGCCGATGTGTATGGACGGTTGACCCATCGGGCGGGTGTTTGCATGGCCACTCTCGGGCCTGGCGCAACAAACCTTATTACCGGTGTTGCAGATGCGAACATGGACCATGCTCCACTGGTGGCAATTGCGGGTCAGGCAGATACGCTTCGTTTGCACAAGGAATCCCATCAGGTTCTCGACCTTGAGGAGTTATTCCGTAGCTTTACCAAATATTCTTCTCGCATTATTGCACCAGATATTATCTCTGAAGTTATTCGTAAAGCCTTT
>JAUWSG010000141.1 GCA_030610155.1 Gammaproteobacteria bacterium | reverse complement strand
CGCTGTAGCAGATCTTGCTGATGGGTTTCAATGAGTAATGGAATGCAAACGATACAATACGCAGGGTTCGGTCCGGACTGCAGAAGCATAATTTCTTTTTTTATTTGTTGCCTGACTTTTGGATGAATAATGGCTTCGAGCTTCAGGCGTTTTTCTTTGTCAGAAAATATAATGGCACGTATCTTTTTACGGTCTATTGTCTTGTCTGTTTGTATAATGCCAGGGCCAAACAAGGACACAATATCTTTGCGGGTGGATTCTTCTGAACTTAATAATTCATGCACAATGACATCCGCATCAAGCACCGGTACGCCTTTACGGCTAAAAAAATCAGTCGCCGTGGTTTTACCGCTGGCAATACCACCTGTGAGCCCGACAATTAGCATGTTGAGTGAGTTTATCCTGTAAAGTTTATGTGTAGCTTGAAAAGCAGGTTTCACCGCAAAGGCGCAAAGGACGCAAAGTTTTTATTTTAAAGGCGGATATGCTGTTGTTTATGTCTCGGTTGTTTTTTCAAGCAAGGGTTTGCTGACAAAAAAATTAATTCCCTTTGCGTCCTTTGCGCCTTTGCGGTGAAATCAAATGATCCCAAGATAAAGCTCGTTCAGAGTATCACCCCATATTAAACAAATCCAACCGGCTATTGCCAGGTAAGGTCCGAAGGGGATGGGGTGGTCTTTGTTGTGGTTTTTAAACAGGATGAGGGAGACGCCTACCACAACGCCGACAACGGAAGACATAAGAATAATGGCGGGTAACATCTGCCAGCCCATCCAGGCGCCCAGCATGGCGAGTAATTTAAAATCACCATAACCCATGCCTTCCTTGCCGGTAACCAGCTTGAAGCCATGGAAAACCAGCCAGAGTGCAAGATAGCCGGCAATCGCACCGATAATGCTGGCGTAAGTGTCGGTAAAAATATTAAACAGGCTCAGGGCCAGACCCAGCCAAAGAAAGGGCAAGGTAATGTTATCGGGTAACAACTGATGATCGTAGTCGATCATGGTCAAGGCAATCAGTGACCAGGTTAAAAACATCGCGGCCAGGGCAGCCCAGCCATAGCCAAAATGCCATGCGATCACCGCGGTCAGTATTCCGCTGACCAGCTCGATGATGGGGTAGCGAATTGAAATAGGTGTTTTACAGGATGAGCATTTACCACCTAAAAACAAATAACTCAGGACAGGGATATTTTCATAAATGCGAATGGCGTGTCCGCAATGCGGACAGCGTGATGCCGGTGTTGATAGATTAAATTTCTTTTCATCTTTGACTTGCTCAGATTTTATCTCCAGCAATTCCTTGCACTGCGTTTGCCATTCTTTTTCCATCATGACGGGCAGCCGGTAGATAACAACATTTAGAAAGCTGCCGACAATCAGGCCGAGTACCAGGGATAAAATGATAAACGCAGTTGGATCGGATTGCAGAAAATTAAGCAGTGTCATTGGCTATAATATTGGTTGAATAGTTATTATCGTTTTTTATAGCGGTGTGGTCACCAGACTAATATCCGCATTGTTCAATTGGGGGTGAAGCCGGTTAAACAGTTCTTAATGGCCGCCCACAACTGAACCCATTTTAAAGATAGGCAGATACATCGCGATGACCAGACCACCGATCAGGACACCGAGTATCGCCATAATGAGTGGTTCCAGCAGGGCCGTCATGCCGTCAACGGCATTATCAACTTCTTCTTCGTAGAAGTCAGCGACCTTGGCCAGCATCGCATCGACGGCGCCGGTTTCTTCACCAATGCCCACCATTTGCACGACCATGCTGGGGAAGACATCAGCGGCTTTCATCGAGATGTTGAGTTGTTGGCCGCCTGAAACTTCATCGCGCATTGTCAGAATCTTGGCTTCATACATCACGTTGCCGACTGAGCGCGCGACGGTGTCCAGTGAATCCACCAGCGGCATGCCGGCGGCAAACATGGTCGCGAGGGTACGGGCATAGCGGGCAATAATGGATTTTGTCATGATGGGGCCCAGCACCGGTACTTTAAGTAATATACGATCCAGTGCGCGATTAAAAGGCCGGGAGCGTCTTTTGAGTTGTAGCATGCCATAGATACCTCCACCAATACCGCCAAATATGGCCCACCAGTAGGAGACGAAAAAATCAGACATGTCCATCACCATCTGGGTCATTGCAGGTAAATCAGCACCAAAACTACCAAATAACTCCCCAAACTGGGGTATCACAAAAATCATCAGGATGGCGGTAATGATGAACGCGACGGCCATAATTGCGGTGGGATAAAACATCGCTTTTTTAATCTTGCCTTTGATGGCTTCGATTTTTTCTTTATACGTTGCGATTTTTTCTAATAAGGTTTCCAGTGCGCCGGCTGCTTCACCTGCCGCCACCAGGTTGCAGAACAAGTCATCAAAATAAAGAGGATGTTTAGCCAACCCTTCTGCCAGGGTTGAGCCACCTTCAATGCTGGCTTTGACGCTCGTCACCAGTTCCTGCATTCGCGGGTTTTCCGCGCCTTCGGCAATAATTTCAAACGACTGCACCAGCGGCACGCCAGAGCTCATCATGGTGGCCAGTTGACGGGCAAAAATAGCAATATCTTTCGGGCTGATTTTTTTCCCAGTACTGCCGCCGAACAATGGCTTGGGTTTCTTTTTGATATTTAAAGGGTTGATTCCCTGCTTGCGTAAGGTTGCCTTAGCCAATGCAGTGTTGGTGCTATTGACTTCACCTTTTGTTCGCTTGCCACTTTTGTCTATACCTTCCCACACGAAGGTGGTGATGGTTGCCGTATTTGCTGCCATGTTACGTCCTCAATTATTCCTTGGTGACTCGGTTAATTTCTTCTAAACTGGTGGCACCATCCATCACTTTCTTCAGTCCGGATTCACGTAAATCCGGTATCCCTTCCTTGCGTGCCTGGTCCGCAATCTCCATGGCATTACCCCCTTCCATGATTAATCTGGCGATGGCATCTGATATCGGCAAGACCTGGTAGACGCCCACCCGGCCTTTATAACCATTGGCACATTGGTCACAGCCGACAGGCCCATAAATTTTCATTCCTTTTTTGACATCCTCTTCCTTGAACCCTTCCTCCAACAATGTTTCCTTGGGGACGTCTTCCACTTTTTTGCATTGCTTGCAAAGCCGGCGTGCAAGACGTTGCGCAATAATCAGGCACACAGAGGAGGCAATATTAAACGCCGGTACACCCATATTCATCAAGCGGGTCAGTGTCTGCGGGGCGTCATTGGTATGTAGTGTCGATAATACCAGGTGTCCGGTTTGTGCCGCTTTAATCGCAATTTCGGCCGTTTCCAGGTCACGTATTTCACCGACCATTACCACATCCGGATCCTGGCGTAAAAAGGCCCTTAATGCGTCGGCGAAATTCAATCCTACCTTGGGATTGACGTTGACCTGGTTGACACCGGGCATGTTAATTTCCACCGGGTCTTCCGCGGTAGAAATATTTCGATCTTCTGTATTGAGGATATTCAGGCCGGTATAAAGTGAAACCGTTTTACCACTACCGGTTGGGCCGGTGACCAGAATCATGCCATAAGGTTTGGCAAGGGCATCCAGGTAGAGTTGTTTTTGTTCTTCTTCATAACCCAGGGCCTCGATACCCATTTGTGCACTGGTGGGGTCGAGGATACGTAATACAATTTTTTCACCAAACAAGGTCGGGCAGGTGTTCACACGAAAATCGATGGCGCGGTTTTTCGAGAGTCTCATTTTCATACGACCGTCTTGCGGCACACGGCGTTCGGAAATGTCCAGCCGTGACATGACCTTCAAACGGGCTGAGAGTTTTTGCGCTAACTGGATAGGCGGTGAGGCGACTTCCTGCAACATACCATCCTGTCTGAGACGAACACGGTAATTTTTTTCATAGGGCTCAAAATGAATATCCGAGGCGCCTTTGTTGATTGCATCCAGCAGCACCTTGTTGATGAAGCGTACCACCGGTGTATCGTCGATATTGGAATCATCGCTCTTCGCGGCTTCATCGTCATCCGAGGTGATTTCCAGTTCGTCCAGATCGGAATCGGACAGATCACTGAGTGTGGTATCCGACGCATCCAGGGCTTTTTCAATGGTTTTTTGCAGTTTGTCTTCTTCGACCAGGATGGCTTCGGTCGTCAGGCCGACATGAAACTTGATTTCACCCAGAGCTTGCAGATTGGTCGGGTCTGAGACGGCGATATTTAGTCGGTTGCCTCGTTTGAACAGCGGCAGGGCATGGTGCTTGCGGATCAGTTTCTCATCGACCAGCTTTGTGGTATCGGCATCGAGATCAACGACTGCCAGGTCAAGCAGGGGCATGCCAAATTCAAGGGAGGCAATATTGGCGATATCCGCCGCGCTGAGGATTTTCTGTTCTACCAGGTAGCCGACAAAGGGCACTTTCTTTTTAAGTGCCTCTTGATGGTGTTTAACGGCGTCTAATTCCTGTAATAAGCCGTCCTGTACCAGTTTCCGGGCTAGACCACTGAGTTTGATTGGTGCACTTTGGGTTGCCATTCAGAGTTATTGTCCTAACTTTATGATTTATATGTTAAATATTAAAGAACTCAAATTAAAAGGATGTTAAGTAGTTAACAGTTTTACTAACATTCGCCCTGTATTTGCTATTGATCCTGTTATTCATAAACCTGAGTATTTAACCACTTTATTCAAGAAAGCAGCAAATTGCTTAAAAAATAGCAATTTATCACCAGCGTTCCGTGAACGTCACTCTAGTTATATCGAGCAAAACTTGGTTTTCTTGACATGGTTTTTTAAATTGTAGACCAGAGTTGTATACAGTATCGAACAATCGGGTGGGCAATTTAACTGTCCAGAATATTGCGGGTGTAGATCGTCGTGGAAGAGATGAATATTGCTTTAAATTTGTTTGATTCTCAGGTGTTGCTTGAACCCTGAGAATTAGACATTATAACCTGTGAAAAGAAAGGTTAATTGCCGACCGTGAGAGCAATAGTGGTGGCAACCTTAAACTGCTGCGGTGGCTTTAAAGCTTGATGTTATGGCCGCTGAACTAACGGCGGCCATACTGCAAACCAAATTTTGGTCGGTATCAGCAGTTAATTAGACTTGTATGTGATCACAACGGTGGTCGGGACCTTATTACCTCGACCTGTGGCCGTCGCGGTAAATGTTTCCAGAGTGGCTGGAGGTCCTGCTGTTGCAGCATTTATCACAACCTTGTATTCGAATTGACGGTCTGCATCTGCTTCTGAAGGTGCCCATAAGCCGCCACTACTTGTAATTAATGCTGCTGTATTAGCACCCACAAAGAAGGTGTTGTTTTCAGCATAAAATTCGGCCTGTGAAGCTTTGAGTACTTCCAGGTTGTTCTGACCCTCGACTTTACGCCCGGTTTCTATATAGCCGGTGTAGGCCGGGACGGCAATGGCCGCTATGACGCCAATTATTCCTACCGTAATCATCAGTTCAATCAGGGTGAAACCTTTGGATTTAGTTTTCAAGTTCATACTGCTCTTCTCCTGCAAGAAAATGCTAATAAAATAATGTAGATTATTTTGTTGTTTCTATCTAATTTCGTCTTTTTTATTCGGGATATTCATCGTTGGTTTATTGTTTTATCTCATGACACTGCATACTGATGATATCGTCTGGGTAAATACATGCTTTAATCTTATTGTTTCGAAGGTTAATCGGTTGATTTTTCTCCGGATCTTCGAGAACGGTTACTGATAGAAGAATATCTTATTTCCAGCATTATATTCTGTGAATCTGGTCGCTTAACGGTTGGTGATTTGTTGTCATTGGACGTGCTTTAAATAAAAAAGGGTCACCAGCTGTTGCCGATGACCCCTTGCGAACACTTTCAGGTAGTTTTTATTCTACGTCAAAAGTTTTGTCGGCTGGAATAGCGCCGCCTGGGTAGTCACCAGTTACAGTACCCGCTACAGCGGTTAAAGAAACGGTAACAGTTTCGCCAGGTTCCGGGCAACCATTATTAGTGCCGCCAGTTTCCACGATTGAAACTTGGCCAGCAGTGGTACCAGCAGCACCAGCGTAAGCAGCACTGGCTGGAGTACCGATTGCTTTCTTAGCACCATCATTTAACTGAGTGATGACGCTGACGCAAATACCACCGGCAGCAATTTTTGCTGCTTCGCCTTTGGCGAGCCTGAAGCCGTTTTCGAAATTTTCGATCAGGCTGGATATTTTAGATTGTTTGATATAACCGTTATAAGCCGGGATCGCGATCGCAGCCAGGATACCGATAATGGCGACGACGATCATGAGCTCGATAAGTGTAAAACCTTTTTGTTGCTTCTTCATGGTGTGTTACTCCTAAATATATATATTGTGGTTGTCACTGGTTTTAGTATTTTAAATATCTGTCTTTTAGATATCGTTTAGATTCGATGTTTCTTTAACCCCTGCCTTCAATATACTCGGAGGCGTTTGAGAACCATTCATCCTGAATGGCTATGAAGGCAAGGACTAAGAAACCTGACTATGTGCCGTTAGGTATTGCAGTTGGCATGCCAACTTTATGTTAAGAGCAAGAGTTTTTTGGTTTTCATGCATTTAGCGACAATTTTGTGACGGAGATCACATTCTATTACGGTCTGATATCGTTATTAACCATGTATTTTTTATGGGTAACTTGCTCAAATAGCGTAAAGTGACAAAATTGGTCACACTACAAACTGACAATTTGTGTCAGTTTGTATATGCAGCCCATAAAATAATAGTTATTAATTTCTGTTTTTTCTAACATTTTTACTCATGCTGGCGATATTTTAGAGTGAAATGGTTGTTCGCGAGGGTTGTTAGCTATATATGAAGCACTTTTTCACTAAAGACAAAATTAATGCATTCCTGATTCACCTGGTCATCAGCCTGGTGGTTTTTCTGGTGTTGCTGTTCTTTATCCGGGTGTACTGGTATCCCGCGCCGTTGTTTGGCACGGATGGCGGTTGGCAGGGTATTCGTTTAATTATGGCAGTGGATATTGTGCTGGGCCCGGTGCTGACGTTAATTGTGTTTAAAAAGGGAAAACCTCGCCTGGTGCTGGATTTGACCATTATCGGTTTCATACAAATCGGCGCGCTGATTTCAGGACGGTGGGTCATTTATAATGAGCATCCGGCCCTGGTGGTGTTTACAGAGGATCATTTTAGACCGATTACGGCTTACCAGGTGAAGGAGTCTGGTGTCGCCTGGGCTGATGTTGAAAAAATTGCCGAATTGTATCCTCCCACGGTCTACCTGGAATTACCTGATGATCTGGAAGCGCTACAAAATATCCGTCAAAAAGCCCTACGGGAAGGCCTGTTATTGTCCCAGTTTGCTGAATTTTACCGTCCATTGACAGATGAAAATAGGGCCAGGATCCGTGAAAAGTCTGTCGATATGGAAAATTATTTATCTGACAAACCTCGCGAGATGAAAGTTTATAAAGATTTTTTGGCTAGTCATAATAATGGAGGCCAGGATTTTATCTATTTACCTCTGTATTCACGGTATGCGATATCCATCGTTGCCGTTAATCGGGAGACGATTGAACTGGTTGATGTGCTTGATATCGAGCCACCTGAATACAAAGTGCCTGCGGAACTGAGAAAACGTTTCAAGGAAAGTTTAGGTAGTTCACCAGAAGCCGGTATCTAAGAATCGATTCCGGTGAAACTTATATCGTCATTTCCAGACGTTGTGAACGGGCTCTGGCTTAAACCGGACTAGTCGATACCGAGTTTCTTCAGGCGATAGCGCAGCGCGCGGAACGACATGCCGAGTAATTTTGCTGCTGCCGTTTTATTCTGATTGGTCTCTTCCAGTGCTTTTAATATCGCTTCTTTTTCGATATGCCCCAGCATGTCTTCCAGTGGCAGATTGTCATCCGTTTCGGCAATCATCGTGCTTTCCATGTTTGCCTGTTGATTTAATTGTAAATCATCTTCTTCAATAAGATTGTCGTCACAAAGTGTCATTGCGCGTTCCAGAATGTTTTCCAGCT
>JAUWSG010000054.1 GCA_030610155.1 Gammaproteobacteria bacterium | reverse complement strand
ATCAGAGATTGAGATCCAACCGAGAGAGTTGCGCGTCGCCTAACAATGCGTTTAAGTTGACATATTTTTCTTTGCTTCTTTTTGTGCAGAATCGCACAAAAAGAAACAAAGAAAAACACGCAGCTTAACTTAAACGTTATGTGTTTTCGAGCTTTGGAGAAATTACCGAATCATAGGCTCTATATATAATCCACTGTAGTAGATAGATAAAACAGTAATATATAAAAACAAGTGACAATCTGCGCGAACTGCGCAATTAGGTGAAAAAATCGTAATGAGTAACATTTTCCTTTTAGGAATTATTCTTATGCTGATCTCCTTATTTGGGTGTACTACAAATGCAGATGATACGGTTCACCAGAAACGAATTGAAGAAAGCCAGCAATGGAATGGGGGAAAGTTTCAAAATCCAGAAAGGGTTCCAGATGTAGGGTGGGCGTCAAGTCTTAAGATGTTCTGGAATTACTTCTTCAACAAGCCAGACGGATTTTTACCTGAATCTCCACTACCTGCTATACCATTTGATATTGCTCAATGGGATAATAATCAAGGCTTACAATTCGTTTGGCTGGGACACACAACCTTCCTTATTAAGATTGATGACAAGTTGGTCTTAACCGACCCTATGTTCTCACAACGAGCAGGCGCTTTCGGATGGTTAAGTCCGAAGCGATATTCTAAAACTCTTGCTTCAGTAGACATTCTGCCAATGATCGATGTGGTATTGATTACTCATAATCATCCTGACCATCTGGACGAAGATTCTATTAAGGTACTTATTACTAAGACCAGGAAGTTTATCGCCCCCTTGGGTGTGGGAGAATTATTGGAAGAGTGGGGTGTATCTAAGAAAAAGATATTCGAACTTGATTGGTGGCAGACAAAATCCATTGATAATTTAGCGATTACCGCAGCACCGGCCAAACATACTTCAGAGCGGGGTGTTTTTGATAAAAACATGACTCTTTGGGCTTCCTATGGTATTCGAGGAAAGAAACATAATCTATACCTTAGTGGGGATTCTGGTTGGCATGAGGGTCTCTACGAGATTGGTGAACGACTAGGGCCTTTCGATTTGACCTTCTTTGAGATTGGAGCCTACAGCAACTTAAAAGGCCAGATGGAGGTTCATTATACCCCCGAGCAGGCGCTCAAAGCACATCAGGCTGTAAGGGGTAAACTAATAGTTCCTAGCGGCTGGGGTACCTTTGATCTAGGGCTATTCCCGTGGTATGAACCAATCGAGCGGTTTTCGACTGCAGCTAATCAAGCAGGTATCGATATTCTTACGCCTAAAATAGGAGAAGTAGTTGGTCCCGGGAAGGTTGGAGGCCGAGAAGTGTGGTGGAAACCATTCATAAATATGACAGAATAAGGCTTTTAAGTATGGTGCAATCAACACATAACAAATCGTTCGAGTTGACACATTTATTTTTGGTTCTTTTTGTGCAGAATCGCACAAAAAGAACTAAAAATAAATGCGCAACTCAACTCTAACGTTAGGCCTCTTTTCTTGACATACCATATATAGTATATATACTATAAGATATGTGGGAGATATATGAACATAGGAGGCTATCTAAGCAGTTGAAATCTCTGCCAATTGATATCTTGAAAAAATATGAAAAATGGAAAGATATTGTAATGATATCTGGGCCAAAAGGATTGAGGCTTATTAAAGGGTTTCATGATGAGTCGCTTAGAGGTGAAATGAAGGGTCATCGATCTTCACGTTTAGGTGTTAAGTATCGAGTTATTTATAAGATAAAAGAGTCAGAAATTATGGTGCAAGTTGTTAATTTAACTGCGCATGATTATAGGAAGAAATGATATGAAAGATTATCGTAAAGCTAAAAAACAACTAGTTATTTCTGTTGGTGAGTCCGTTAAAATCATTAGGGAGTTGCAGGAATTAAGTCAGAATGAACTTGCTGAGCTAACAAATATACCTCAATCAACGATATCTGCAATTGAAAATGACAGGGTCAAGTTAGGGGTTGAGCGTGCCAAGGTGTTAGCTAGTGCATTGCATTGTCATCCAGCAGTTCTCGTCTTTCCAGGCTGGGAGCTTGATCATAAGTCCGCGGCATAACAATGCGTTTAAACGGACAATTTTTATTTTGGTTCTTTTGTGCATTCCGCTGCGCTCAATTTTTTCACAAAATCACCAAAAATAAAAATCGCCGCTGAACTTAGACGTTATGTGTAATAGATGAAAAGCAAAAATAAAAGGGGGCTGCTTCCCTTAATGTTTGATAAAGCTGGACAAAAAGAAATATGAAAAATACTACAGGCATCATAGACGTCGCGGATATTGATAACGCAATTCAGATGTTAAATAAATACGCAAAGGAAACCAGTATAAAACCTTTGATATCGATATTAAAAGCGTTAAAAGAAGACTCACAGAACGAATTACTTTTAGCACAACTTACTGATACATGGAGGAATCTTGGTGTGTATCAAGGTACAGTTTTAACCTATGTGCCATATTTCTATACTTTGATACCGGATGATATTTTTGGAGATAATTTAAAATAAATGGGGCCAGTGTTGCACTTGATTCTTGAATTCAGGCAGAGCCCTTTTTACTAAATAAATTTGAAAACACATAACAATTCGTTTAAGTTGACATATTTTTCTTTGCTTCTTTTTGTGCAGTCGCTATCGCTCATTTTTAGCGCAAAAAAAAGCACAGAAAAATACGCAACTTAACTCTGACGTTAGGCGCTAATTACGATGAATGATCCATGGAAAGAAAATCCAGAACAGCCACATGATGGAAATCAATGGGGTCAGACACCATTGAATCTTAAAAATGAACATTGATGACGAGTTTAATAGCGAAGAATTACCGCCTAGCAAATCCCAGCTCAAACGGGATACACATGCCTTACAGCAGCTGGGTAGCGAGCTTTTGGAAATCTCTGAGTCTGATTGGCATTTATTTGATTTATCTGATGAATTGATAGCCGCTTTGCGTGAAGCCAAGCGCATTCGATCTTGTCGCGCACGCAAACGGCAATTACAGTACATAGGAAAATTAATGCGCAATATTGAAGCTGAGCCAATCAGGCAATATTTCGTACAGCGGCGCACGGAACATAATCATCGAACAGAGGCTCACCACGAACTGGAAATATGGCGTGACCGTCTAATAAGCGAAGGTGACATTGCCATTGAAGAATTCCTGAAACAGTATACAGCAGCCGACAGGCAGCATCTGCGTCAGCTGGTACGCCAGGCAGGAAAAGAAGCGGCACAAAACAAGCCGCCTAAATCAAGTCGAGCTTTGTTTTGCTACATCCGAGATATGTAGAGTAATCAATGGTAATCAATGCGGTCAGACATCATTGAATCTAACGGTATTAAAATAAAGGTGTCTGACCCCATTGATCCTTTAAATACCGCTGACCTAACACTTCGTTCAAGTTGACGTATTTTTTTCTTTTGCGATTTTTGTGCGATCCTGCACAAAAATCGCAAAAGAAAAACACGCAACTTAACTCTACCGTTAGGCACGGATGCCAACGTCTTATATAAAATGACTACGACAATCATTCATAACATCGATCCCGTAATAGGTCAGATTGGAGGCATGTACCTCTGGTGGTATGGGTTGAGTTATTCCCTCGGCTTTCTCGGTTTATTTCACTGGTTACGTACCGTACGCGAGTCACTCGGTATGGATGTACGGCAAGTGTACGACCTGACCATTCTGATTGCCTCAGGCGTGTTGATTGGCGGACGTGCTGTGGAGGTTATGTTCTACGAATGGACATATTACAGCACTCATCCTTTGCACATCTTCTGGATTTGGCTAGGAGGTATGTCAACCCACGGCATTCTGTTTGGAGGTACACTTGGTACCTGGTTATTTTGCAGACTCTATCAGAAAGGCTTCCTTTCTTTGGCAGATGAACTGGTGGTTCCTGCGCTCTTTATCATGGGGCTCGGTCGGGTTGGTAACTTTATTGATGGACAAATTGTTGGCAGCGTGACAGATGTATGGTGGGCTATAAAGTTCCCTGATGCAGATGGTTTCCGACATCCGGTCGTCTTGTATGATGGGCTGAAAAATCTTTTGTTGATCCCTGTTTTACTCTTCATGAGGCGCATGCATCCGCCTCGCGGCGTTTTGCTCGGAATTTTTCTTTTCGGCTACGGGTTTTTTCGTATTTTCATAGATTTCTTTCGTGAGTATCGTATGGAATTATTTGGTTTACCGCCAGGTCAAGAATTTAATATCGGGATGAGCATTATTGGTGTGGCCCTAATTATCTGGGCGGTTAAAAAAGATTATGCAGGAGTAAAACCATTGTCCAGGTCTGCTCTCGCGAATGGATTAAATATGGAAGTGAGGAGAGCCACTCGAATCAGGCGTCTCATCTTATGGGTGCTTCTAATTCTACCCTTGATTATTCCTAGTGACTGGACGCAGGACGTACCTGTTCGCTATGGCAAACGTCATGAGGGGATGATTCATTCCGAAATATATCCGGAGATCGTTACTGTTTTGAATAATGAAGAACTTTGATGGTTCAACATAAAGACAAGCGGAAGGGCTGTCTATGCACCTAACACACCGCTACCCCGACCTTCTGTGTCGGCGGGTGATCTTAATCGTTATTTTAATTACATAAATTCTGTGACTGTATGATTATTTAAAAGAAGGAAGGCCAGGTTTGGTTATTATATGCTCAACCTGTTCTGTATCTGGTTGAGGCGAGATTCCGCCGCTTGTCGTGCGATAAGGTTGTCGCGCATATGATCGAGGGATTGTTTTCGGTCAAGGGTTTGCAGGGTTATCTGCTCCTCAGTTTCTTCATTGTAATCGATGAATGACTGAAAGGCTTCGCCTTCTAATAATACCAGTTGCATATCGGTTAATGCGGACACAGACGCACAGCGTGAATATCCCGTAAATAAAGAATATTCACCAAAATAGTCTCCGGGTCGCAGCAAGGCGATAGTGATTTCTTTACCACCGATGTTGATATAGGCACGGGCAGTGCCGCTGCCTATTACGTACAGGCTTTTTTCCATCTTACCTTCGTGGGCTATCACCTGTTCTTTTTTTGCTGTTACAATAGATGATAAATAGCACAGTTCACTAAAAGATTGCTTATCCAGGTTATTGAATATAGGAGCGCAGCGTAATGTAGTTTCAGTGACCAGTTTTTTGCAACGTTTAATAAATGTATGCTTGGCATCAGGATTATCAGACAATATGCCTGAGAATACTTCGCCGGGAATCTCAAGAACAACGGATGGTTGAGTTACGGTGGCAGTGGCAATACGTGGTCTCATAAACAAAGCAGATATTTCGCCAACGAGTTCTCCTTCTCCCAGTTTCCCAAGTGAAGTTTCTTTTCCATTTGATTCGGCGCTGATTTCAACTTCACCATCTATAATCAGGAAAAGAGTATTGCTGTATTGACCTTGTTGACACAATATTTGACCTGCTTCAGCAATCCGGATTAGGCTGTTATTCACTAGAGAGGCCTTATTTTCCGTTGATAGCAGATCACCAAATATCGTGTTAGTTTTTAATTTTTTATCAATTATTCCCAAAATGATTTCTGGTTCAAGCATTGGTTTCCTTCCCCTTTTTTTTAATTATTAATTGCCTGTTGCTCGAAATTGTATAAGAAAATTATGCAACCATGGCCTTGTTAAAGAATTTCTACTTCTTATTAAGAAACTCATTATATATGCTCTAAAAATAAAACATATATACCATGTGCTTATATAAAATCTCAGCTATATAGTCCCAATTGAAGTTCAAAGGTACAGAAGACCCTTTTAATACTTCTAAATCACAATAATCCGGGCTGCCCATAAGCCAGCTATTAGTCATAAAATTGGTGTCAGAACACAATTATCTCGAATATTAGAAATAAATATTCCCTGATGTATACTATTTTAAATTGATATTTCGATTAATGTACATGCGTCCCGGATATAACACATCGTTGAAGCAGGTGTGGGAAAGAATAGCGGCGCAACGCGGCTTGTAATCCTGTGGAGGCGCAACTTAACTTTAACGTTAGGTTCTAAAAAACATGCATATGAACATAACAAGAGGAAGAGGGGCGAGTGAGTATGCCTAGTGAAGTGTGGCCTGGAGGAATACCTGAGGTAGGACAAAAAGCGCAACGGTCACGAGCAGTGACCGTTCGTGACATAGAGTTATTTACAGATATAAGTGGTGATAAGAACCCCTTGCATTATGACGAGGAGGCAGCAAAAGCTACAAGGTTTGGCGGAATAGTAGTGCAAGGTGGAGTCACAAGCGCAATATTAAATGCAGTAGTTGCAGAAGATCTTCCAGGTCCAGGTACTGTATTCTTGCAAGTAAACTGGAGTTTTAAAGCACCAGTGCGCCCAGGTGATACCATCATTGGAGAAGTGGAAGTTACTAAAGTGAGAGAAGATAAACCAATTTCAGAGTTAGCAACTCGTGTTTTGCTATCAGACGGTACTGTTGTTCTAGAAGGTGATGCTGTCTGCTACACAATGCAAGTTTAGATGTGAGGGGGCTTAATAATTAATGCAGTGGCATCTAATAGTCAGAAAGCCTAACAAGGCGCTTAAGTCGTTCGCTACGCTCACTGGGACACGCTAAAAAGCCGCGCGCCCCTTAGCTTAATCATTAGACGTATTAAACGTGAGTTCTTAAACCAGGGAGAAAAACATGAGAACAATGAATTGTAAACAACTCGGAGGAGCGTGCGAAAAAGAATTCCAGGCTAGTACTTTCGAAGAAATTGCAGAAATGAGCAAACAGCATGGCATGGAAATGTTTAAAAAAAAAGATGAAGCACATCTAGAAGCGATGAATAAAATACAAGAACTTATGAAAAATCCAGAAGCGATGAAAGATTGGTTCGAAAGTAAGAAAAAAGAATTTGAAGCATTATCCGAAGATTAGAAAAAGAAAAACAAGCACCTGGCTTTACTTGGGTATTGAAGATATCGCGTATTTTTTAATAGTATTAGACAAAGCGAAAGGCGTGGGGTCAAGTCTTGTGTCTTGCTTTTTTGATTGTTAGTTCTATAAATTCTGCAAAATAAGATGGTGTATAATTGTTGGTGTCTAATTATTTTTTAATTTCATAATTGCGAGAACAGCCAGTGATTAAACTAATTAGGGCATTAGAAGCTTGGGGAGCCCCTGATTTTGAGAATGTTTTACAGGGTGAAATACAAAAAATAGAGCCTGAGCTGCGTCCCTTGCAGGAAGGGTTGTCACAAAGTAGCTACGTTAGTGATGCAGATATTAGCGTGCTAATTCTCAATGTCACAGAGACAACAGAAGAAATTCTTGTAAAAGCCGGGATTTTCTATGCAGGGGTAATTGCAGGAAGCTGTTGTGCTGACGACCCGACACCGATGAGTGAACAGACCGAATACTGTGAAGTACAGTTTAATATAAACATATTAACGGCTGAAACAACAGTAGCGCTTTTGAAAAATTAATTTAATTGAGTGTTAAGCCTGTGGTTGTAGATGAGAGCTGGCATATAAAGAATATGATATATAATAGACACCCATTTTATTATTCTAATAATATAAAACTTAGCCCGCTACATATTTTAATTATGGGTGTCTAATTATTTTATTCATGGAGGGAGATCATGAAAGCAAGTGTATTTACAAAATACGGATCACCTGGTTTTTTCAAACTAAAAGAAGTAGAAAAACCGACTCCCAGGGATAATGAAGTCTTGGTAAAAATTTTTGCGGCATCCATCAATTCATGGGACTGGGAAATTCTGATGGGTAAGCCGTTCGTGAACCGCTTAATGGCCGGACTTCTAAAACCAAAAAAAATAAAGATACTCGGATGTGACATAGCCGGGCGGGTAGAAGCGGTTGGCAAGAACGTCAAACAGTTTCAATCTGGTGATGAGGTATTCGGGGACTTATCCAGATGTGGTTGGGGCGGTTTTGCCGAATATGTATGTGCTCGTGAAAATGCAGTAGTGTTGAAACCGACCAGGATGACATTCGCGCAAGCAGCGGCCGTTCCTCAAGCAGGGCTCCTCGCTCTGCAGGGCCTTCGTGATAAAGGGCAGATTCAGTCAGGACAGAAGGTTTTGATTAATGGTGCATCTGGTGGTGTTGGGTCATTTGCGATGCAGATTGCCAAATTATTCGGTGCTGAAGTGACTGGCGTGTGCAGTACGAAGAAATTGGACATGGTTCGCTCGATGGGTGCAGACCATGTCATTGATTACACGCAAGAAGATTTCACCAAAAATGGGCAATCTTATGATTTGATTCTTGATGTAAAGGGATATCATTCGATTTTTGATTACAAGCGTGCTTTAAGTCCCGGGGGGATTTATGTCATGGTCGGTGGGTCTACAACTCTGGTGAACCAACTCCTGTTCCTGTGGCCATGGATTTCAATGACCGGAGGTAAGAAAATGGGTCTCCTGTTGCATAAAGCAAACAAGGGTCTGGATTTTATGAAAGAGCTTATTGAAGCTGGCAAGGTCGTACCTGTTATAGATAGATGTTACCCGTTAAGTGAGGTTGCTGAAGCTCTCCGGTATTTTGGTGAAGGGCATGCCAAAGGAAAAGTAGTAATAACTTTGGAGTAAACCTAACAAGACGTTTAAGTTTGTTCCCTGCGGTCGCCGGACGCGCAAAAACATATACGCCGCTTAACTTCACGTTAGGCAATATAGAATAAAACAATATTTGTATGGCCTTTATAGGCCGATAAGCTCCGCATGTAAACCACGATCTTGCGCGGCTTTAACAAATTCGCTGGAATTAATATCCTCCGGATTATATTCAATTGTTATTAAATGCGGCTTCTCATCTCGACAAGCTGCAGCCAAAACACCCTTCCTGCTTAATAAGGAATCGCGAAAGTTTTCTCTATCTCCATGAGAAATATTTTCATCCAGGTGTAAAGTGACATCGACCATTTTGTCTGACATTGTAAAATCTCCTTTTTAGCTGGAGTAATACTATGTATATAATTATAGCATTATGTGCTCAGGATGATGGGGACAGGCCTCGCATTTCCTATTGAGAGAAAATGATTTGTAGGAGATGGGAGGCCTGACCCCAATTACTGAACCCAATTACTCTGGTATTTTATTCAAGGCGCAACACCGGTAAGAAATGCTTTCAGTTCATCGACTTTTTGTTGCGGGATATCGAAGAACGCGCCCATTAACTGAAATTCACCTCCGTATGCTGTCATGTCCCGGGTGAGTGGGTTGGCGCGCAGTACCAGGTCAGTGGACAAGAATGCAGTGCTCGTATCTTCGCTGCCAGCAGCGTGGCACACTCCGCAATTTTGTGCATAGAAGGCCATACCATTTGGTATGACCTGACTGCTTACTGTGACGACGACCCTTGCGGTGACTTTATTACCATCAGCATCGATGACCGTGTAGGTAAAAGAATCCTCGCCCTCAAACCCGCCGGGTGGTGTATAGGTATATGTACCGTCACCATTATCAGCGATGGAACCACCATTTGTACTGTTTGCATCAAATGAGTCAATAGTGAGTCCGCCATTTGTAGATGTGTCATTGTCCAGAACACTGACTATCCCCGAAGTATTGTTCGGTACACTTAATGTGTCATCCTGTGCGACAGGCAGCAGGCTTTGTGCAGGCGGCGGTGTATTCAGCGAAGCAGGCGCTTCTTCTGTACTGCTGTCAAAACAATTGGTAAGGCTTAACGCAATTATGGGCGTCAGCACCAGCATGAGTAAGCTGCGTATATATATTTGATGTTGTCTGCTCTGTTTCATAGTCAGGTACTCATCATTGACCGCCTAGAAAGTTACTGATTTTGGCGGTATCACTGCCGGACCCGCTGGTTGTCAGGTAAGGTGCCAATTGCCGCATATCGGATTTATCAGCTATGGCGGAATTAATTTCAGATGTCGACTCGCCGGTGATACTTTCTTCCGGGCCACCTGTGCCATTCGGTCCATGACAGGTTTCGCAAAAGACATGATATAAGCCCGAACCTGTTGTCGGCTTCGCGCCACCACCGGACGCAAGAAAAGTTGTAATTGATTGCCTTTGTGTAGAGTTTAATTGCAGAGATGACATCAGGTTTACATTATTTAAAGCGTCATTAACGAAGCCCAGCGATGTGCCGGTAACGACTTTAAATTTGCCGCCGCGGCCGTCCGCGCCGTGGCATATTGAACAGAATACCTGGTAGAGATCTCTGCCGCTGGTTGGTAGTAGGCCGCCACCGCCGTCAAGTAAATAACCGGCAATACTATTGATTTGTGTGGCGTTCAGGGATAACGAGTCCATCCACGGTTCATTTGATATGGCGTTATTTATCATCGCGCGGGGTGCCCCGGTGACGGCGAGGAATTTGCCGCCATGACCGCCATTGCCATGACACACTGCACAGAAGACGTCATACAAACCGCCTCCACTAGTGGGTAACGCTTGACCGCCACCGGCACCTAAATAGTTGGTGATGCTTTGTATTTGTGTTGGTGTAACTGATAATGACCCCATCAAGGGTTCCTGAGCAATAGCTTCCTCAATCATTTCGTTTGCAGCACCAGTCACTGCCTGGTGCTTTCCACCTTGCCCACTCGGTCCATGGCAGATTTCACAGAACACCGTATATAATCCCGCGCCGTCATCGGGTAACGGGGGTTCACCGCCGGCACTGAGATAATCCGCAATTTGTTGCGTCTGTGTTGTTGTTAATTGAAGTGAATCCATCCAGGCTTCGTTCGCAATGGCTTCAGTAATCATTACATTTGGCGCGCCGGTCACCGCAAAGAATTTACCGCCATGACCACCTGCGCCATGGCACACAGCGCAGAAAATATCGTATAGGCCCTTATTATCCAGTGGTAACGGTGGTTCACCACCTGCGCCGAGGTAATTCGCAATACTCTGGATTTGTGTATTATTTAAATTCAGCGGCTGCATCCATTCGATATTCGCAATCGCTTCGCTAATTATTTCATTGGAGGCGCCAGTGATAGCAAAGAACTTGCTGCCATGGCCACCATCACCATGGCATGTCAAACAAAACACGTCATAAAGTCCTTTACCATTGATGGGGATGCTGCCAGCGCCACCGGCAACCAGAAAATCTGCAATTAACTGAGTTTCTTCAAGACTGAGGCTGATGTTCTGCATTGCAGGTATGTCGGCGATACCTGCGATAATCATCTGCAAAGGGGCACCGGTTACCGCAGTCTCACTACCACCCCGGCCATCAGCGCCATGGCAGGCTGAGCAAAACATATTATACAAACCGGGGCCATCGGTGGGTCGGGTAGGCGGTTCGCCACCACCGGCGGCAATGAAGTCGACAATCAATTGTACTTCATTGGCAGTCAGGTTAATGGATTGCATCGCGGGGATATTGATAATCGCACCGTTAACGGCATCCACTGTTGTGCCGGTAATGTTGGCTGCCAAGCCGCCGGTCCCTGCGGTCCCATGGCAAGCAAGGCAATGTTGATTATAAAGTGCGGCGCCCTGAGCATTGCCTGCGCTTGCAGATATTGTAACAGTTGTTGCGATTGCACTAGTGAGGCCATCATTATCTGTAACGGCGACAGTCAGCGCATAGATTTCTTCATTTGCATAACTGTGAGCAACGGCTGCACCCTGTTCAAATCCACTGCCATCCCCAAAGTCCCATAAAAAGCGGGCAATCGTGCCATCGCCATCCGTTGAGCCGCTGGCATCAAAGTTAAGGCTTTCACCTGGTTGTCCAAAAAAAGGGCCACCGATAACGGCTGCGGGAGGGAGTTTGCGTTGCGCGGCTGTGACTTCAATGTTGAGCGAAACGGCTGTTGCAGCATCACCTGTCATTTGTGAATTGCCATTTGCGGATACAACCGCTGCATATAATGTGGCATTACCAGGTGAAGCAGACGCGGTAAACTCAAACGTCCATTCGATGAGATCGTTGCCTACATTAAACGCTTGCGTGTGTCTAAGTTCGCCGCTCTCAATACCGATTCCTGCAGTGTCGGAGGCAAGTGAGCCGCCAGTGGCGCTGATGTTAAATCCGCCGAGGTTGTTTTGCCCGCCGCTCATGCTGAGGGTAAACGTATTTGTGGATCCTGCCTCGACACTGGTTGGGCCGGTCAGGCTTGCGGTTGGCGCGACACCGCCTGTGTGGCATACCGTTCCGCATGTGCTACCACTATTCGTGTTGGGGTTGCCGGATTGTCCTACAATGCCTGTGCTAATTGCGAGTGCGTGACCGCTCAATAACAACAGCAATGGAAGAAGTACGAATGATAATTTAGTGTTTTTATTCATTTTTCACATGCCCATGAACTACACTCAATTAATATTTAGTGTAGCATTTATAATGGGTGGGAGATGTAACAGGTGAGACTTGTTATTCAATTCAGCTTTTTATAAATGAATAAATATAATATATCTATTTTATAAACGTTAAGAAATTCTGATATTTAGCTGGTGTTTGAGAAAAAGTAAAAATTTTCTTACATGATTATTGTGCAAAAGCGTGCTTAACTTAACGTATGTGCACGCACAGTATATTTGTTGGTATTCAGTAAATTTTATAACGAATATCATATTATTTAATAATGAGACTTAATAAAAAATGTACCATGATAATATGATGTGGCCAAATAAGCCGTTTGTGTGAATGTATTTATAAGGGTTTGCAGTAAATATGAGGTAAAGAAATTACAGACAGATTGTAGTTGTTAATTGACAGGCGAGTAACTATTGTCATGACAGTCAAAAATCAAAAAAAATACCAGTCAGGTGTCTGCTTCTTTACAGGTGTGTTTGTTCTAGGCGTTGCACCTCTGCAGGTTGTTGCCCAGGTAGCCGAACAAGCTGGCAAAGCTGTGGCGGCCGGGATGGTTTCTGTTGGCCAGGCATCGGCAGCTAAGGGCCTTTATACACGAAAAGGTGCAGATACTTGTCTGAAATGTCACGATGAAGATTATAAGTATCCCATCTATCCGGTGTTTTATTCAAAACATGGTGACCGTAATGATAAGCGAACACCAATGTCGCAGTTGCAGTGTGAATCCTGTCATGGGCCTGGTCGCGCACATGCAACAGAGCCAAAAGCAGGTTTTAAACGCGCAAGGATAATTTCCTTTGGTGCAAAGTCATCAATCAGTCCGGCAAAGCAAAATAACCAGTGTATACAGTGTCATAATAATAAAGGTCACCTGGCATGGACGGGAAGTGCGCATGAAACCCAGAATGTTTTATGTGTGGATTGCCATACATTACATGTGCGAAAAGACCCTGTGCTGGACAAAATTCAACAGGCAAAAGCCTGTTACACCTGCCACAAAAAGCAACGTGCAGAGTTTGAGCGCAACTCGGCACATCCTGTGCGATTCGATAAAATGGTGTGTACCCAGTGCCATAATCCACATGGTTCATTTGGTGATGCTTTGTTAAAAACCAATACCAAAAATGAAACCTGTTATACCTGTCACGCAGAAAAGCGTGGCCCGTTTTTATGGACGCATGCACCCGTTGCAGAAGATTGCGGTACGTGTCATGAACATCATGGTTCGATGCATAGACCATTGTTAAAGAAACGAGCACCGTTATTGTGCCAGCAATGTCATACCCAGGCTGGGCACCCGAGTGTGGCATATACAGAAAACGGACTGGCGTCGCAAACACCGAATAAATTTTTATTGGCGAAAAGTTGCTTGAACTGCCATACACAAGTGCATGGCTCAAATCATCCATCTGGCGTTAAATTGATGCGATAAAAATACGCCTGACGAACAAGTTATTGAAGATTAAAATTGGCAAAGGGCAGGAAATATGAATCACAAGCCAGTTAATCGTAAAATGCAGGGTCATATCTTAATGGCCCATGTTTGTGTCTCCTTGTTGATGTATACAAACGCCGAGGCCGGTATGAGCCAGTCTGATGTCGAAAAAATAACCGCAAACTGGAAATGTCAATGGTGCCCATACGAAGAAGAGCCATATAAAAAAGGCGAAGTGGAAGCCGGTGTTGGTGGTGTGTCAAACGACTCGTTTAAATATGGTCAATACACTGGTTTGAATGAGAAGGGCGCATATTTTGTTGGCAACGGTAGTTACGAATACAAGGATAAAGACGCTAACTATGTGGATGTGAAGGTTCGCGATATCGGACTTGACTCACGGCAGCTTGAAGCCAAAGGTGGGTCACAAGGTACGTACGATGTTGAGTTTCAATATGCTGAACTTCCCAGTTTTAATCTGGATACGGCAAGGACACCTTATCGAGGTGGGGAGGTGCAAACTTTGCCGGCAGGATGGGTTGCAGGATCAACAACGGGAGACATGACTGAGCTGGCAAACAGCTTGCGTGATGTTGATATTTACACGCAACGAAAAACTATCGATTTGGGTGCAACTTATTATGTTTCACCCTCTCTTTCTTTTGATCTGAACTATCAACATCAGACAAAGAAAGGTAATAAAACTATGGGACTGGCAGTGGGTAATACTTTTGCGACTGCATGGAGTGCTAT